>JADGHY010000175.1 GCA_019683625.1 Thermoflavifilum sp.
ATTTTATACCCTTGCGGGTATTTATGTTGGAGCTGGTGAGGTTAACTTTACCGTATCTCTGGATAAGCTTCATGGCAAACCGGTTTATCACGTGGTGGGGGATGGCAGAACTTACCGGTCTTATGATTGGTTTTACAAAGTAAGAGATCGCTATGAAAGTTATATTGACACGGCAACTTTATTGCCTTTAAAATTTATCCGTAACATTCACGAAGGCGGATATCGGAAATATGAGCTGGTAAATTTTGATCAGCAGTCACATACAGCTACCAGCTTAAAAGGGGTTCACAATGTGCCCAGTTGTATTCAGGACGTATTGAGTGCGGTGTATTTTGCACGAAATTTAAACTATGACCAATATCATCCGGGCGACAAGATTTATTTCGACATGTTTCTCGATGATAAGGTGTATAACATTTACATTCGTTATCTGGGAAAAGAAAAAGTGCAAACCCGTTTTGGAGAATTTAACGCGATTAAAATCAAACCTTTGCTGATTGAAGGCACTATTTTCAAGGGCGGTGAAGGCATGGTGGTGTGGGTAAGTGATGATCCGAATCATATTCCCGTGCGCATTGAGAGTCCGATTATTGTAGGCAGCATAAAAGCAGATATGATTGCGTATCAGGGCATTCGCTATCCGTTTAGTTCGCTCATCAAAGCCAATTAGGTTTACCCAAAAAATTGTATATTGGTAAAAACTAAAAACATACAGGTATGGAAGAACGTAAAGCCAAAATTCTCCTTGCCGAAGATGATTCCAATCTGGGCATGGTGTTGAAGAATTATCTGGAGTTAAATGATTTTCAGGTGGAGCTTGCGCGGGATGGGATACTGGCATTGGCTGCGTTCAGGCGCGAAAAATTTGATCTATGCCTGATTGATATCATGATGCCCAACATGGATGGATTCACGCTTGCGGAGGAGATTCGGGATGTGGATCCGGATATTCCGCTGTTTTTCATTTCAGCCAAAAACATGAAAGAAGATATTGTGAAGGGGTACAAACTGGGTGCCGATGATTATATTACCAAGCCGTTTGATAGTGAAGTATTATTGCTGAAAATCCGGGCCATTTTAAAACGAAATCAGGAACTCAACAACAAGGAAAGCGAGCCGGTGGAGTTTGATATTGGCAGTTTCCATTTCAATGCGCGCCTGCGCACGCTGGAACGGGGTGAGCAATCACACACCTTATCGCCCAAGGAAAACGAATTGTTGAAAATGTTGTGTGAACACATGAATGATTTATTGCCCCGTGAGATTGCCCTGAAGAAAATCTGGGGAAGTGATACCTATTTCAACGGGCGCAGCATGGATGTGTATATTGCCAAACTCCGCAAATACCTGCGCGAAGATCCCAATGTAGAGATCGTGAATATTCATGGCAATGGGTTTAGGCTGGTGGTGCGCACGCCAAAAAATGTTTCTTAATCAGCATCACTTAAGGGAATATTCAGCTGGACGGAATTTCCGCCTCTCCGTTTTCGGCCCAGATGTTGATAAGCCTTGTCGGTGGCTTCTCTGCCGCGTGGCGTGCGGTGAATAAATCCCTCCTGGATTAAAAAAGGCTCATATACTTCTTCAATGGTGCCGGGTTCTTCGCCTACAGCCGTGGCGATAGTATTAATACCTACCGGGCCGCCCTTGAATTTATCGATAATAGTGGTGAGAATGCGGTTGTCCATTTCATCGAGCCCGTATTCATCCACCTGGAGGGCATCGAGTCCTTTTTTCACGATTGTTTCATCAATTTGTCCGTTGCCGATCACCTGGGCAAAGTCGCGCATCCTGCGCAGCAAGGCGTTGGCAATGCGGGGGGTGCCGCGGCTGCGGCGGGCCAGTTCCAGGGCGGCCTCGGCGGTAATAGGTACCTGCAACAGCCTGGCTGAACGGATGATAATTTGCTGCAAAATCTCGGTAGTGTAGTAAGACAACCGGAAACGCATGCCGAAACGGGAAAGCAGAGGGGCCGTCAGCAATCCGGAGCGTGTAGTGGCTCCAATAAGCGTAAAAGGTTGCAGGCTGAGCTGAATAGAACGGGCATGCGGTCCGGAGTCGATCAGGATATCGATCCGGTAATCTTCCATGGCTGAGTACAGATATTCTTCTACTACATTACTCAGCCGGTGAATTTCGTCGATGAACAAGATATCTCCGGGTTCTAAGCTGGTAAGCAAGCCCGCCAGGTCGGCTGGTTTTTCGATGACAGGGCCCGAGGTCTCCCGGATTTTCACGCCCATTTCGCGGGCTACGATGCGCGACAGGGTTGTCTTTCCAAGTCCGGGTGGCCCGTGAAACAAGATATGATCCAGGGCTTCACCCCGCATTTTGGCCGCCTGGATGAAAATGCGCAGGTTATCGGCAATGGCGGGTTGACCCAGAAATTCGTCAATTGCCTGAGGGCGCACATGGTTTTCGAATTCCCGATCTGCCGTGTTAAGCAGGCGAAAATCGGCTCCGGATGAGAAGGCGTCCATACAACAAAAATACAGATTCTGATTCGCCTTAGCAGGATTTAGGCCACAACGTTCACCATTCTCCCTTTTACGATGATTACTTTTTTTACCGGCTTGCCTTCAATCCATTTTTGCACCACCGGATGTTGCAATACCTGTTCCTGGATGAGCTGTTCGGATGCATCGGCAGGAAACTGAAGTTGGGTACGTGTTTTCCCATTCACGGCCACGGGGTAATTCAGCATGGTTTCGGCCAGGCATTTTTCATCGTAGTCGGGAAGCTTGGCCCTGGTGATGGAGTCGGTATGCCCCAGCCGGTGCCAGAGTTCTTCACAGATATGTGGTGCATAGGGGCAAAGCAAAATCAGCAAAGGTTCCAGAACCGTTCGTGTATGGCAGTCAAGCTCAGTAAGCGTGTTCACACAAATCATAAACTGGCTTACGGCCGTATTAAAGGAGAAACGTTCGGTATCTTCAACCACTTTTTTAATGGTTTTATGCAGCATCCGCAGGGCATCGGCAGATGGAGTTTTATCGTTGACCAGCCAGTTGCCTTTTTCATCGAAAAACAGGCGCCATAATTTTTTCAGGAAACGATGTACGCCTTCTATGCCTTGGGTATCCCAGGGTTTGCTTTGTTCAATAGGCCCCAGGAACATTTCATACATACGGAAGGTGTCGGCCCCGTATTGGGCTACGACTTCATCGGGGTTTACCGTGTTGTATTTGGATTTAGACATTTTTTCTACTTCCACGCCGCAGGTATAGGTTTGCGCCTGGAAAGCGGGGGAGTTGGGAATATTGAGGCCGTCTTCGCAGAGCAGGATTGCCTGAGCAAATTCAGGTTTCCATTGGCGGAAAGATTCAATTTGCAGGTTCACCCCATTGACCAGATGAATGTCCACATGCAGGGGGGAAAACTTAAACGAGTCGGAGATGCTTAATCCCGGAAAGGCGGGTTGCAGCATTTGCTCGAGTGTTGATGCGGGCAGTTTATCCTGTTGCCATTGGGTATAGTAGGATGATGAAACGAAGACGGGCTGGGGCAATGCCGGCTCTGTTTCCAGCCGGTATACAAACCGCGAGCTTCCCTGAATCATGCCCTGGTTGATGAGTTTTTTGTAAGGTTCATCAAAGGGGATATAGCCTCGGTCATAAAGGAATTTTGTCCACATCCGGGAATATAACAAATGGCCTACGGCGTGTTCTGTGCCTCCCACATATACATCCACCTGTCCCCAATACCGGCTTGCTTCGGGGCTGCAAAACTCGTTCTCATTATGGGGGTCCATGTAGCGCAGGAAATACCAGGATGAGCCGGCATAGCCGGGCATGGTATTGGTTTCCAGGCCGCGGGCCGTCCATTCCGGCAGGTTGGCCAGGGGGCCTTGTCCTTCGGGTCCGGGGCGATAGTTTTCCACATAGGGTAGTTCCAGTGGCAGAGAGGATTCGGGCAGGGGTCGGGCAATGCCCTGGTCCCAGACAATGGGGAAGGGCTCACCCCAGTATCGTTGCCGGCTGAAGGCGGCATCGCGCATCTTATAGTTTACTTTTCGCTTGCCCAGTCCTTTTTCTTCCAGTTTTTGGATGACCACTTCTATGGCATCGCGCATGATCATGCCGTTCAGAAAATCGCTGTTTTCCAGTACGGCATCTTTGGTGGGATTGGCTTGCTGGCCGTTATAGTGTGAGCCAATGATATTGGTAATAGGCAAATGGAAATGCTTGGCAAAACGGTGATCCCGTTCGTCGCCGCAGGGCACGGCCATGATGGCGCCGGTGCCATATCCCCAGAGCACATATTCCGATACCCAGATGGGCAAGGGTTTTTGGGTGAAAGGATGCAGGGCATAGCTGCCGGTAAAACAGCCAGTGATACGCTTTTCGGCCAGGCGTTCCCGTTCATTGCGGCTGCGGGTATAAGCCAGGTAATGCTGGACTTCTGCCTGATAATCGGGTTTGGTGAGCGGCTCCACCAGCGGATGTTCCGGAGCCAGCACCAGAAAATCGACCCCGAAAATGGTATCGGGGCGGGTGGTAAAGACCTCGATGCTAAGTGCGCTATCTTGCACTGGGAAGAAAATATTGGCACCATAGCTTTTGCCGATCCAGTTGGTTTGCATTTCTTTCATTGCCTCGCTGAAGCCAATATGTTGCAATCCCTCCAGCAGCCTGTCGGCATATTCGGTGATGCGCAAATACCATTGCCTTAATCTCTTTTTCACCACGGGATAGCCTCCCCGTTCGCTAACGCCGTTCACCACTTCATCATTGGCCAGCACAGTGCCCAGTGCCTCGCACCAATTCACCTCTCCCCAGCCGCAATAAGCCAGGCGATAATGCATCAGGATATCTT
>JADGHY010000176.1 GCA_019683625.1 Thermoflavifilum sp.
GAATAAATTTCCGGAATGACTTGCATGAAGATAGCCTGCACAATATACTGGAGTATGAATATTTCTACAATGGAGGAGGGGTGGCCATCGGAGATGTGAATAACGATGGACTGCCCGACATTTATTTTACGGCAAATCAAGGGCCGGATAAATTGTACCTGAATGAAGGACATATGCATTTTAAGGATATCACCCGGGAAGCAGGCGTAGAAGGCCGGCCAGGCGGATGGAAGACAGGTGTTACCATGGTGGATGTGAATGGTGACGGGCTGCTCGATATTTATGTGTGTTATTCCGGTAATGTGGATGGAAAATTGCGTGAGAATCAGTTGTTCATTAATCAGGGAATAGATAAAAACGGTATTCCGCATTTTAAAGATGAAGCCCGGCAATATGGCCTAGCCGACTCAGGATATAGTACACAGGCAATTTTTTTTGATATGGATCATGATGGCGACTTAGATTGTTTTGTGTTAAACCACAATATTAAAACATTCACTATCCAACAATTGCTGCAGTATAGAAATCAGGTTGATCCTAATGCAGGAAATCATTTATATGAAAATGTACATGGTCATTTCGTAAACATCACCGATAAATCGGGTATTGTGAGCAATCCTATTGGTTTTGGGCTGGGTGTTGCCGTAGCAGATGTAAATGAGGATGGCTGGGATGATATATATGTTTCAAACGATTACAATGAAAAAGATTACCTCTACATCAACGACGGCACAGGTAAACATTTTCACGATGAGATTTTGTTCAGAATGGCACACATGTCATATTATTCCATGGGAAATGATATTGCCGACATCAATAATGATGGACTCCCCGATATCCTTACCCTGGATATGTTACCGGCAGATAACAAAAGGCAAAAACTGCTGTATAATCCGGATGATATGGCCTTGCATGCCTGGATGGTGAAAAATGGCTTTGGTGAGCAGATCATGCGCAATATGCTGCAGCTAAATAATGGCAACGGCACCTTTTCCGAAATCGGCCAGCTTTCAGGCATCAGCAATACCGACTGGAGCTGGGCTCCTTTAATTGCAGACTTTGATAATGATGGCTGGAAGGATATCTTTATCACCAACGGATATAAACGAGATAATACGAATATGGATTATCAGGTTTTCAGAAACAATTATATCCTGAATCAATTGCTCAACAGAAGAAGGATCAATAATCTGGAGTTATTGGAAAAAATGCCTTCCACGCCTTTGCATAATTATATCTTTCGCAACAATCATGATCTTCAGTTTGCAGATGAAACAAATGAGTGGGGACTTAACCAGCTTTCTTTTTCAAATGGAGCTGCTTATGCTGATTTGGATAACGATGGTGACCTTGACCTGGTTGTAAATAATGTGGATACTTCGGCATTCATTTACCAGAACATGACCACAGAATACCTGCATCGGCATTTTCTGGCCGTGCGGCTCGACGGGAATTCTCCCAATCGTTTTGGCTTGGGTGCAAAAATATATGCCTATTCTGGCAAGCAGATGCAATATGTGGAGCAAATGCCTACGAGAGGTTTTCAATCTTCTGTAACCGATGTGATTCATTTTGGGTTAGGGAATAGCAAGAAGCTTGATAGCCTGCGCATCATCTGGCCAGGTGGTGCCACGCAGCTGCTGAAAAATATTGCAGCCGATCAAACCATTACCTTGCATCAGCAAGATGCAACGGATCATTACATAATCCCTCAAGAGCCCGCGAATCCTATGTTTACACCGCAGGTTTCACCCGTTCCGTTTATTGATGTTAGCCATGCTTTTGATGATTTCAGTAGGCAGCCTTTGTTGTACCAGGCACTGTCTGATTGCACGCCAACCATGGCTGTGGCCGATGTCAATCAGGATGGTTTGCCCGATTTGTTTATAGGTGGGGCCGAGGGACGTCCAGCCGCCTTATACGTTCAGCAACGCGATGGAAGCTTCACTCCGCAGGATGAACCGGCATTTGCACAAGATATCCGTTCTACGGATGTGGCATCTGTTTTTTTTGATGCAAATGGCGATGGATGGCCTGATCTTTATGTGGCTTGCGGGGGATATGGGAATTATGCCCCACACGATACGGCCCTGCAGGATAAGTTATATTTCAATGATGGACACGGCCATTTTCTCTATAATCGTGCTGCATTGCCTGTCATGCGGGAAAGCAAGTCCTGTGTGGCAGTGGCAGATATAAATCATGATGGCCATCCCGATCTGTTTGTGGGCGGACGTGTGTTGCCGGGCAATTATCCTGTTACGCCGGAAAGTTATGTGCTTATTAATGATGGGAAGGGACATTTCAAAGATGAAACAGATAGCTTGTCACCGGATCTGCGTCATATCGGAATGGTTACAGATGCGGCCTGGGCTGATCTCAATGGCGATGGATGGCCCGATTTGGTGGTAGTGGGAGAATGGATGCCTATTTCTGTTTTTATCAATCATCATGGCAAACTCATCAATGAAACCCGAGTATATTTTCCTCAACCTTATGTGGGCCTATGGAATAGTGTATGCGTTGCCGATATGAATCAGGATGGGAAGCCCGATATACTGGTTGGGAATCTGGGTGAAAATACACAGCTACACGCGAGCAATGCTCATCCGCTATTGCTGGTCTATGCTGATTTTGATCATAACGGAACCGTTGATCCCATCTTAAGCAATCCCATCCAGGGCGTAAATTATCCTTTCCCTTCGCGCGATCAGCTCATCCAGCAAATCCCTTCATTGAGCAGAAGATTTCCAGATTATGCCAGCTATGCAAATGCCAGGCTATCCGATATTTTTACAGCTGCACAATGGAAGCAGGCCGATACATTATATGCCAATACCTTGAAGACGATGTGTTTTCTGAATGTAGGCGAAAAATTTAAACCCGTTGAACTGCCCATCCAGGCGCAGTTTTCACCGGTTTATCGGATTATTCCTGTTGCCGATGCACATACCGGGCATACGGATATGTTATTACTCGGCAACCAGACGGAGATGAATTTGCGGTTAAGCCGTTGTGATGCAAATGAAGGCATCTTCCTGAAAAACGATGGCCATGGCCATTTTTCCTATGTGACGCAAGATCAATCAGGTTTGAACATTCATGGCAATATCAGGGCGGCGGTGTGGATAAAGATTGGCAATCAACCCCTATTATTGATTGGTGCCAATCGTATGCCTTTGCAGGCTTATCAGATAAATGAATAGTCAAGAGCCATTTTTTCTTTTGAGCAAATAGGCTTCTAATTCATGCTTGCTCAGGCTGCTGAAATTTTGCCTGGCCGTGAGTCCGCCTTTTTGGGCTACCAGCACACCATAGCGGATATCCTGAAATCCGCTGATGTGGTGCGCATCCGGATCGATGGATATCATCACACCAGCTTCAGTGGCCTCCGGTATCCATCGCCAATCTATATCCAATCTGCGTGGATGTGCATTGAGTTCAATAATCACCCGATGCTGCTTGCAAGCCTGGATGATAGCATGATGATCAACCGGATAACCATTTCGGCTCAGCAGCAGGCGCCCGGTCATGTGTCCCAAGATTGTAGTAAAAGGATGGGAAATAGCTTTCAGCAGGCGTTGCATAGCCTTTTCCTGGGGCATATTCAACCCGGAATGTACGGAAGCAATCACCACGTCGAAGCTGGCCAGGATTTCATCCGGATAGTCTAATCTGCCATCCGGGAGAATATCAGCTTCAATGCCTTTGAAAATTTTAAATGGATGAAGCGAAGCGTTCAAGGCATCAATCTCTTGATGCTGGGCTTTGATGCGTTCTGGGCTGAGTCCATTGGCATAAAAGGCAGATTGGGAATGGTCACAGATTACCAGATATTCAAAGCCTTGTTGCATGCAGGCTTTTGCCATTTCCTCGAGAGATTGGGCACCATCGCTCCAGTGGCTATGTGCATGGATGATGCCCTTGATATCATTTACCTGAATAAGGGAAGGCAACTGATGAGAACGTGCTTGTTTGATCCAATGCGGATCATCGCGCAGACAAGGAGGAATCACTTGCAGGTGTGCATCGGCAAACAAGGCTTCTTCTTTTGCAAAATCCCGGCTCAGAAGCCCCGGGAATTGTTTCTCCATATGTTGCACAAAACCTGTTGAGCCGGTATGCACAAATAATTTGGTGCCCCAGTTTTCGGCTGTAGCAAAAAAGATCTGAACAGGCAAATGGGACGACAAAGGTAAGCGCAAACTTTGTTCATCTTGGAATGAGGCGCCTGGGAAAGCTTTTTGCAGCTCCTGTGGTAGGACATCTGTAAGTATCTCAATGCGGTCTATAATTTCCAGCTGCCTGCGAAAATCTCCGACACATACAAATTGTGCCTGAGGAAAACGTTGTTGAAGTTGTTCCAAGGCCTCTTTAACCTGTGATGCTATTTCTGCGTAGAGAAATTTGCCTTTCTGGGATAAATAAAAGAGGATCTCCTGTTTTATGCTCTCCTGCGATTTAGGCCCGAATCCCTTATGATGCAACAGGCGGTTTTCATGGCAGGCATATAATAATTCACCAATAGATTCGATGCCCATTTCTTTCCAAATGATGCTGATTTTTTTGGGCCCTAATCCCTTGATATGCAACATTTCCTGTACACCTGCAGGCGTTTCGGCCAAATATTTTTCCAGCAGCGGAAATTTCCCCTCTTGCAGCATCAGCTCGATTTTTTTACCGATAGCTTCACCGATGCCTTTGATTTGCCGGATTTCACCTGGGCTGAGTGAGGCTAAAGGGCGATTTAGTTTTTCAATTTCAAAGGCAGCCAGGGCATAGGAGCGGGCTTTAAAAGGGTTTTCTC
>JADGHY010000177.1 GCA_019683625.1 Thermoflavifilum sp.
CCCTTCTTTTTTCAGCAATCAACTTACGCAAACGCCCGGCAGACCTATGCCAGGGTGATGAAATATTTTGTGATGGTGGTGAGCATGATGTTTTTGTTTGTGGCGCTGTATTTACCGCTGTGGAAATTATTTTTGCGCCGGCCAGCATACTGGGAAGGATTATATGTGGTGCCATGGCTGCTGGCGGCTAACATGTTTTTAGGTATTTATTACAACCTCACCATTTGGTTTAAATTAACGGATCGTACACGCATAGGAGCCTATATTACCTTATTCACGGCTGTGCTGGCCTTTGCCTTGAATTATTGGTGGATTCCCATCTGGGGCTATTTTGGCAGCGCGCTTGCCACAATGGTTTGTTACCTGGTGCAGATGATTATCTGTTATGTGTTAGGACAAAAGTATTATCCTATTCCTTATTCGGTGAAAAAACTGGTGAGTATTATGGTGATGGCCTTTTTGTTTTACTTAGTTTACTGGCTGATTAACCGTTACTTGCTTTCACCGGAAGACCCATACCGCATTGCGCTCCCATCGCTATTGCTTGCCACCGGAATATTTTTCACCTATGCATATATCTTGTACAAAATTGAAAAGCCCTATTTGCAACGATTATCCTGGCGCGGGGCGTGGAAAAATAAAAGTTAAATTTTGGGTATTTACCAGCCATTTGTGATCATGATCCGACGGCTGCGCGGATGAATGGATTATGGTGTTTTTCATAACCGATGGTGGTTTTAGGACCATGTCCGGGATAGACCACCACGTCGTCTGGTAAGGTATATAGCCGTTGGCGGATGCTTGCTTCCAGGGTTGCAAAATCGCCTCCGGGCAAATCGGTACGGCCAATGCTTTCGCGGAACAACACATCGCCGCCAATCAGCCATTTTTCAGCTGCATGATACAGGCAAATGCTGCCTGGAGAATGGCCTGGCGCCCAGATGATGCGCAAACGGGCTTCCCCGAAACTCCAGATTTCGCCATCGGTCACAAACCGCTCTGGATAAGGAGAAGGCTCAAAAGGAATATTGTACATTTGTCCGGAAAGCGGAGCTGCATCCAGGATGGGAAGCTCGGCCTGGTGAAGTACCGGCTTCAGTTTCCAATGCATGAATACCAGCCGGTTGCCGAAAATATGATCTAAATGAGCATGTGTGTTGATTAAACCCACAACCTTTAACTGGCGTTTTTCGATAAAATCCAAAAAAAGCTGTTGCTCCTCGGGAAAATAACAACCGGGATCTATAATGAGACATTCATGCTGAGCGTTAATAAGCAGGTAGGTATTTTCCTGAAATGGATTAAAAGCAAACTGGTGGATTTCAGTCATATCATCTTAATTTTACTTGTATTAAACCGAAATTTTTCATGAAGCGCTTCCTCAAATTGACATCGTTGTGCGGAGTGGTCATGCTGCTGCACATCACCTCACAGGCACAGACCAATGCCGTTGAGTTCGGCCAGAATCGTCTTCAATTTAAAAACTTTCAATGGAGATATTATCAATCCGAACATTTTGATGTGTATTTCAGCCAGAACGGATTGAACCTGGGCAAATTTGTAGCCCAGATAGCCGAAGAGCAGCTTCCCTTGATTGAACGATTCATGGATTATGGTGTGAATGGCAAAATCAACATCGTGGTGTACAATAACTTCGGCGAAATGAAGCAGTCCAACATTGGCATAGGGCTGGATTGGCAGAATACGGGAGGCATCACGAAGCTGGTAAACAACAAGATGATCGTGTATTACAATGGCGACCATACCGATCTTACCCGCCAGATTCGTGAGGGTATTGCCCGGGTGATTGTGGAAAACATGCTTTTCGGAGAAGATGTGGGCGAATTTGCCAGCAATGCCGTTTTGCTGTATTTGCCAAAATGGTTTACTGATGGATATATCGCGTATGTGGCGCAAAACTGGAATGCCGATCTGGATGCTACCCTGAAAAACCTCATTCTTTCCGGACGGTATCAGACGCTGAATCAGCTGGTACTGGATCATCCCACGCTGGGCGGGCATGCTTTCTGGCATTATGTGGAAATGAATTACAGTCCGCAGGCCACTTCTTATCTGCTGTACATAGCCCGCATTGAGCGCAGCTTAAAGCGTTCGATGAAACAGGTCTTGCGAAAATCTTATCGCGATGTGAACCGGGACATGGTCATGTTTTATCGTCAGCAATATGTCCAGGACAACCGCGGGCGGCGTCAGGTGGTGCGGGGCACGCCGGTGACGGTGAAAGAAACCAGTGAAAGAGTTGATTATTTCCATTTCGCCCCAAGGCCCGTGGGACGGGATTATGCTTATGTGGAATACAAACAAGGATTTTATAAGGTATTGCTTTACCAGGGTTTTTTCAAGCCTACGCTGATTTACAAGGGCGGGGTGCGCAGGCTCAAGTCGGCCGAGAATCCGGTTTATCCTTTATTGGCCTGGGATCCGAGGGGAAGCCGCCTGGCCGTGATCTATGAAAAGGCAGGAAAGCCTGAGTTGTTAATTTATGATATCATTACCCGATTGAAACATACGTATCCACTGCCTTTTGAAAGCATCAACAGCTTTAACTTTTTACATGATTACAATACCCTGGTGCTTTCGGCCATTCGTAACGGCCACAGCGACATCTATACCTATAACATCAGCACCTTTAGCTCCAAACAATTGACCCACGATGCCTATGATGATCTAGATCCTTCCTATGCCGCTTTTCCAAAGAAAAGTGGAATCTTATTTGTCTCTAACAGGCCTTCACCCGACGCCCCCTCTGCCGATACGGTGACCCATTATGGTCATTACAACGTGTTTATGGTTAGCGATTGGGACAATGATCAGCAGCAGATCACTCAGCTTACCCATTTAACTGATGCCGATGCACGCCTGCCCATGCAATATGGAGACACCTATTTTACCTTCGTGACCAATGAAAATGGTATTGCCAACCGATATGCAGGATCTTATACGGCCATCCCTGCGGGGGTGGACTCGCTGTTTTACCTGGGGAGCACCATTTTGCGCAATCCCGATCCTCAGGAGCTGGATTCTGCATTGGCCGATTACGGCAGCGCTCAGCCCGATTCCATCAAGGTTATAGCCATCACGCGCGACTCCACCTATACCTTCCCCATCACCAATTATGCCTACGGCATTGAAGAAAGCCATATTGCAGGCAACAACCAGCAGATTTCAGAAGTGATTCACCAGATGGATTTCAAAAGGGTATATCGGTTAAAAGAAGATACGGTGGCCTTACGCCGGCGCAATGTGAGCACCCGGCCCACCCACTATGTGCTTTGGCAGCGCAAGGCTGATAGTGCCAGGATGGGATTGCCCAACTATTATGTGCAGCCCGATACCCTGCGCCGCAGAAAAAGCTTTTTCAAGAGCCCCTTTGGCATTGCTCAGCCCGATACCAGCCAAACCTTGCCCCAGCCTGCTCCGGCACAGCCTTCCCTCCTGGGCCAGCTGAAACTTATTCCCTACCATCTTCGATTTGCCTCAGACTACCTGATGACTCAGGTCGATAATTCGGTGTTGTTTACCCAATACCAGAAATTCACCGGCGGCGGGCCCATTGAGCTGGCCAATCCGTTCAACGGACTCATTCGTTTAGGGGTGTCGGACATGCTGGAAGATATCAAGTTCTCCGGTGGATTGCGTGTACCATCTGACCTAAATGGCAGCGAATATTTCTTCCAGTTTTCCGATCTGAAAAAAATGGTCGACTGGAGCTTGCTGTACTACCGAAAGGTAGAACGAAATACTTTGGTAGATCAGCAGGGCAATGCAGTGGCAGAAGCCAAATTCAAAACCAATTTATATCAGGTTGATTTAACCTATCCGCTGGATGAAGTGAAAAGTGTGCGTGCCCAGGTGGGCGTGCGAACCGATCGGATCGTGTATCTGGCCAGCGATCCCAACACCCTGAAATATCCGGATTACAATGAAACTTATGGCATCCTGCACCTGGAATATGTTTACGATAACACGGTGAATCCGGCAACCAATATCTGGTATGGCCTTCGCTATAAGGTTTTCGGGGAAATGTTCCCGCAAATCAACAAACCTCAGCAGCCCGGAGGCAGCCGGTTTACCTTTAATGCCGGAGCCGATGTGCGGTATTATTATCCCATTTACCGCAACTTTATCTGGGCTTCTCGCTTTGCCACCGGATTTTCCTGGGGTACCCGCAAATTGATTTATTATCTGGGAGGGGTGGACAATTGGTTATTTCCCAAGTTTAACAACAACACCCCCATTGATTACAATGCCAATTATGCTTTTCAAACCCTGGCAGAAAACCTGAGGGGATATGATCAAAACATCAAAAATGGAAATAATTATGTGCTGCTGAATACCGAGCTGCGGCTTCCGGTATTTTCCACCTTTATTGAAACGCCTATTAATTCTGATTTTGTCCGCAATTTTCAGGTTACTTCTTTTATAGATATCGGCACAGCGTGGACGGGTGGTTTTTCTTTAAAAGACAACACCTCCACGTATTACGGGGCGCCGCCCGTGGTGGTGAAGGTGAAGAATGGCTTCCTGGGCCCATTTGCGGCAGGTTATGGTTTTGGTGCCCGGACCACGATTGCGGGTTATTTTCTGCGGTTTGATGCTGGCTGGCCGGCCACGGGGTTTTTCAAAGGCTCTCCGAAATTATATCTGGCTTTGGGAGTAGATTTTTGAAGCTGATTCATGGGGTGGGAGCGGGTGCGCACTGGCAGGCGTCGGCCTGAGGGGGAATCTGCGCCTTAGCAGCCGTCCAGCAAAAATTCATTTCCTGGCTGGTGATACTT
>JADGHY010000178.1 GCA_019683625.1 Thermoflavifilum sp.
ATTGTAGGTTTTCCCTCTTCCCAGCCATAATGCATTGTATTCATTCATCCAAACCTATTACAGATATGAAAATCAGCCAGGGACTTCGCAATGTAATTCTTGCAGAATTATTTATCCCGATTACATTACTGATCGTGGGTATTTACCACGGGCTCATGCAAACCGTATATCGGGCCGGGTTAATTCATCAGTCATCGTTTGCCGGGCTCGACTATTATCAGGGGCTCACCTTGCATGGGGTGATCAATGCCCTGGTGCTCACCACCTTTTTTGCCGTGGCATTCGGGCATGCCACCATTGCCTATTTTCTGAAAAAAGAGCCCCACAGGCGAGCCACACAGTTCTCGATGTGGCTGATGATTGTGGGTACGCTGATGGCTGCCTGGGCCATGTTTGCCGGGAAAGCTGATGTGTTGTACACCTTTTATCCGCCGCTGAAGGCGCATCCCTTGTTTTACCTGGGCTTGGCCGTGATGATTGTGGGCTCTTGGATTCCGTTGTTCGACTGGGTGGGATTGCTGAAAAGCTGGCGTGCTGAACATGCGGGCGAGAAAGTGCCTCTGGCGGTCTGGGGCACAATCATCAATTTCATCATCTGGTTTGTGTGTACCCTGTCGGTAGCTTACGAAGTATTGTTTATGTTGCTGCCCTGGTCACTGGGTTGGAAAGCCACGGTGAATGTGGCATTGGCACGTACCCTATTCTGGTTTTTCGGGCATGCTCTGGTTTATTTCTGGTTGCTACCCGCTTATGTAATGTACTATGCTTTTCTGCCCAAACTGGCGGGCGGCAAGTTATATTCCGATCTGGTCGGGCGCATCACTTTCGCCATCTTTCTGATTTTTTCGGTGCCTGTGGGGGTGCATCATCAGTTTAGCGACCCCAGCATTGAACCGAATACCAAGCTCACCCAATCCCTGCTCACCTTTGGTGTGGCCTTGCCCAGCTTTCTGACCGCCTTCACGATGTTTGCCACGCTGGAATATGCCGGGCGCAAAAACGGAGGCAGGGGATTATTTGGCTGGATTGGCCGCTTGCCGTTTTTCGATAGCAGCCGCTATTTATTCTCCTACTTCATCTGTGGTCTAATTCTGTTTATTTTCGGCGGATTTACGGGTATCGTGAATGCTTCCTATGAATTAAATGCTGTGGTGCACAATACGGCCTTTCTTCCCGGACATTTTCACATGACCGTTGCCGGACCGGTGATCCTGGCCATGTTGGGGATGAGTGTGTATCTGGTGAGTCAGTTAAAAGGCAAGAAAGTATTTGCCCCGACTTTGAATACCATTGTGCCATACTTGTGGATGATTGGGGTGTTTATTTTTTCGGCCGGATTGATGTGGGGCGGATTAAAAGGTGAACCCCGGCGTACCAATCTGGGATTGAGTTACCTGAATCCCAAGAGTGAATTGTTTCATCCGCAATGGGTGCCCGACACCTTACTCACCATGTGTGGAGGCTTTATCATGTTTCTGGCAGGTGTGTTTTTCTTTATCGTTTTCTTCGGCACATTTTTCCGAAAGCAAACACAGGAAGCCAGCCAGTTGGAATTTCCCGTGAGTGAGGCTTTGCATGATGAAAAAATTATTCCGTTGTTTAACGATTTAAGACCTTGGGTGATCTTGATGGTGCTGGTGATTTTAATTGCCTATATTCCTGCCATCCTGGATGTGTTCCGCTTTTCAGGTCCTGGCGCACCGCCACATCTGCCCAACAGTCCCGTGCCAGGTTTATAAGAAAATAAACATGCATACCATGAATCAGCCGAATCGCCACTTGCACCGCTGGAAGATGTTGTTGTTGGCCTGGCCGATTGCCATCGTGGCGGTATCGCTCATGATATATGCCGTGGTCCAGCATCAGGAAGCCCTGCCGGTGTATGGCCAGCTGGAGGGTTGGAACGCCCCGGCGTCAGACACCCAATATGTGAGCCATTATGTGTTTGTTAATCCACAACATCAGGCAATAAGCTTCAGGAGTTTCCCCGGTAAAATCCTGGTGGTAAACTTTTTCTTTACCCGTTGCCCTAATGTATGTCCGCGCATGATGCACGAGCTCACAAATGTGGTTGAGCAATTTACCAATGATGATCGGGTACAATTTATTTCGTTGACCGTGGATCCGGATTATGATACACCGGAACAACTTCAGCATTATGCTTCGGCAATGGATTTACCCACACAGCATTGGAGCCTGCTCACCGGTGATAAGCGTCTGATTTATCGGGCAGCAGTAGTGGGCTTTCATGTAAGTGCTTCACCCGGTAATGGCAACATTCCCGATTTTATTCATACAGATAAAATTATGCTGGTAGATACCCGGGGGCGTATCCGCGGCTATTACAGCGGTATCGTAAAACGCGAAATGAATTTATTGATACAGGACATTAAAAAACTGGAACATGAATAAATTGGTGCATTTCGGTGTCATGATTTTGATGAGTGTATGCTTAGCCTTGTCAGGCTCGATGATTTCAAAGGCATGGGCAGCAGATTCTACGGCAGTGAGTGGCAATGCTGACCATGGCAAACAATTGTTTGAACAGCAAGCGTGTAATTCCTGTCACAATATTAACCAACGGGCTGTGGGACCGGCATTGGCCGGAGTGGATCAACGGCGCAGCTTAGACTGGATTGTGAAATTTGTGCGTTCGCCAAAAGCCATGATCGATGCCGGCGATCCTACGGCCACGGCCTTGTATAATGAATATCATATCATCATGCCCGACCATCCTTCGCTCAATCAACAGGATATTCAGGATATTTTAGCCTATATTGCTGCCAATGCTCAGGCAGCTCCTTCGTCTGGCGGATCGGGCATCACCGCACCGGCTACCTTGCAGCCAAACTATCTGCCGCTTTCTTTTCAAAAGAATGCCGTGTTTTTCATTAGCTTTTTATTCGTGGTGATGATTCTGGTGATTGTGTTGCTGTTTGCCGTGAAAGTAAAGGATGTAGAGCGCTCGCGGCAAGAACGTAAGGCATGAGTTTGCCAGATACAAAACAAACAGCATGTGTTACATCACCCAATAATTACACAAGCCTTAGAAACCATACCGTGTGGTTCACTGCAAAAATACTCTCTCACAAGAGCTTCGGCCTGAAATCAATCATCCGAAAATGTGAGGAGAAAAGCATTCGGGATGCTTAGTGAAGGGAAGATGAGATAGGGCGTTATTTTCTTGCTCAAAGCTTATAACCTGGCATCTACCATTTTCCGATCCAAAAACGCCTTAACATCATAAATCACGCCGTTAGGTTTTTTATATTGCAAAATATCCCATTCCCGAAAGCAGGCGTGAGCGACAGCCAAGATAATCCCGTCGTATTGTTTCAAGGCCTCCTTAGGTTTTAGCTGCAAATGATATTCTTCGGCCACTTGTTCCGGATCAGCCCATGGATCGGTTACATCCACCTGGATGCCAAATGATTCAAGTTCTTTAATGACATCCACCACCCGCGTGTTGCGCACATCAGGACAATTCTCTTTAAACGTGATACCCATCACCAGCACATGGGCACCCTTGATTTTGATATCATGATGCACCATCAATTTCACCATCTGTTGGGCAATATAATAACCCATGCCATCATTGAGACGGCGCCCAGCCAGGATAATTTCGGGATGATAACCCACCTGTTGGGCCTTTTGCGCCAGATAATAGGGATCCACACCAATGCAATGCCCGCCCACCAGCCCGGGTTGAAAGGGCAAAAAATTCCATTTGGTGGCTGCTGCTTCCAGCACATCGTGGGTGTCAATCTGCATGCAATGAAATATCTTGGCCAATTCATTGACAAAAGCAATGTTGATATCCCGCTGGGCATTCTCAATTACTTTGGCAGCTTCAGCTACCCGGATAGACGGGGCTTTATGGGTGCCAGCCTGGATAATAGATGCATATAACTGATCCACATACGCTGCAGTTTCAGGAGTGGAACCAGAGGTAATCTTTTTAATTTGCCATACCCGATGCGCTTTATCACCAGGGTTAATGCGTTCAGGAGAATATCCCACATAAAAATCCTGATTGAAACGCAAGCCGGAATGCTGCTCTAACACAGGCACACAATCTTCTTCCGTACAACCCGGATAGACTGTGGATTCATAGATGACAATATCATGTGGCTTCAATACCTTGCCCACAGTGGCTGAAGCAGCAAGCAACAGCCGCAGATCTGGTTTCTTATGTTCGTCCACAGGCGTAGGCACCGTTACGATGTACACCTGAGCTTCACGTAATTCGTCGAGCTGATGCGTGCATACCAAGCCTGGCTGTAATTTCCCATCAGTTGAATTTGTTTGCTTTGCCGATGCCAGTAATTGTTGAAGCAAATCTTGCTCCACTTCATGCGTATGATCTATGCCCTGAAGCAATGAGGCAATTCTTTTGGGATTGATATCATAGCCAATTACCCGATATTTTTTGGCAAATTCAACTGCCAATGGCAGACCCACATACCCCAGGCCTATAACCGCAATCTGTCTGGGAGGAAAAGGATGCATATCAACAGGATTATGATCGTGCAAATGTAAGGGATATCCAATAAAAACATGGCTTAAGCTGGCCCGCCAGCAGATCATCTGGCTCCAAAGGATAGCTGTTTACAGGAAAATAAATGAGCTGGTGAGGAGCGAATGGGAAGGAATCCACAAAGTGGGAGACTGGAAATTTTATAATCAGAATTCTTTCATCACCTGATTCAGTGCTGCAGGGATAAACAACAAATCAAAATGATGTTGGTAAACCAGATATTTATTTTCCCAGACAGGATCA
>JADGHY010000179.1 GCA_019683625.1 Thermoflavifilum sp.
AAACATAGATGTACTATGAGTGATTTTCAGATTAAACAGTCGCCCGAGGTCTACGATGTCTGCATCGTAGGATCGGGTGCAGGAGGCGGCATGGCCGCTTATGTGCTTGCACAGGCAGGTATCAAAACCGTTTTGCTGGAAGCAGGTCCTATGTTTGACCCAGCTAACCCCGCCCAACGTACCCAACTGAAATGGGCTTATGAATCCCCTCGTCGAGGAGCTGGCACCACGCGGCCGTTCGGCGATTTTGATGCGGCATGGGGAGGCTGGGAAATTGATGGGGAACCTTATACCCATAAGGACAACACCCAGTTTGCCTGGTTCCGCTCGCGCATGCTCGGAGGCCGTACCAATCACTGGGGACGCATTTCCCTGCGCTTCGGGCCCTTGGATTTCAAACGCAGAAGCATCGACGGGCTGGGAGAAGATTGGCCTATCGGGTATGAGGATATCAAGCCTTATTACGACCGGGTGGATAAGCTTATCGGCGTTTTCGGTACCAATGAAGGTCGGTATAATGATCCTGACGGGTATTTCTTACCCCCTCCCAAACCTCGCCTGCACGAACTCATGATTGTGGAAGCCGGTAAAAAGCTGAATATCCCGGTCATTCCCTCGCGCCTTTCTATCCTCACCCGCACGGTAAACAAAGATCGCCAGCCCTGCTTCTATTGCAGCCAGTGCAACCGCAGCTGCATGATCTATGGCGACTTCTCATCCTCTTCCGTGCTTGTAAAGCCAGCCGTGAGCAGTGGCCACGTGACCGTGATCCCCAATGCCATGGCTCGCGAAATTCTCACCGACCAAAACGGGCTGGCCACCGGCGTTTCCTACGTGAACAAAGAAGATCTGCAGGAGTATCAGGTACGGGCTAAGGTGGTGGTGCTGGCAGCCAGCGCGTGCGAGTCGGCCCGGCTGTTGCTGAACTCCAAATCCCCCCGCCATCCCAACGGCCTGGCTAATTCCAGCGGAGTGGTGGGCCATTATTTGCACGATTCCACCGGTGCAGGCCGGATGGGTATCCTCCCCCAATTGTTTGGCCGGAAACGGTATAACGAAGATGGCGTGGGCGGCATGCATGTGTATACACCCTGGTGGGGCGATAATAAAAAACTGGATTTCCCCAGAGGTTATCATATCGAATATTGGGGCGGCATGGGCATGCCTTCCTATGGCTTCGGATGGGATATCCAGAACCTGAATGGCCGCTTCCCCGGCCGAAATGGCAAAGTAAAGGAAGCCGGAGGCTACGGAGCTTCCCTGAAAGACGACTACCGCTGGTTTTATGGCGCCACCTTTGGAATGGCCGGCCGTGGAGAATCTATTGCACGATATGAAAATTATTGCGAAATCGACCCCAACGTTGTGGATAAATATGGTATTCCTGTCCTGCGGTTTCACTATACCTGGACCGATTATGAAATCAAACAGGCCAAACACATGCAGGACACCTTTGAAGAAATTATCCACGCCATGGGCGGCATCCCCTTGGGCGATAAACCGGGTCCGGAAAGCAACTATGGCCTTTCTACCCCAGGTGAAATCATCCACGAGGTGGGCACCACCCGCATGGGCAACGATCCCCGCACCTCGGTGGTCAATAAATTCAACCAGGCACATGACTGCAAAAATCTGTTTATCGTCGATGGTGGCCCCTTCGTGTCTCAGGCCGACAAAAACCCCACCTGGACCATTCTGGCCCTGAGCATGCGGGCTACCGAATACCTGATTGATCAACTTAAGAAAAGAAATATTTAATGGCTTAAAATATTGCAAACATGGATAGAAGAGAATCCTTAAAGGTGCTGGCCCTCAGTTCTGTATCTGCAGGCATGCTGCTGGAAGCCTGTAAACAGGGTACCCAAAAGGAATCCGACCAGCTTCCTGCCTCCCTGAAAGCTTGGGATGAAAACAGCGGCCGGCAACCATTTGAAGTAGAACGCGATAAAAAGCTGGCCAGTGAAAAGTTTTTCACTGAGCATGAAATGAAAACCATCGCCATCCTGGCCGATATCATTATCCCTGCCGACGAACATTCGGGCAGTGCTACCGATGCGGGTGTTCCCGATTTTATCGAGTTTATCGTGAAAGATATGCCTCGCTTGCAAACGCCTATGCGCGGCGGTCTGCGCTGGCTGGATGTGCAGTGCCTGAAACGTTATGGCAGCGACTTCGCCAGCTGTAGTTCTCAGCAACAGCTTGAAATCGTCGATGAAATCGCTTACCCCAACCGGGCAAAACCGGAAATGGAACAGGGTGTGGCCTTCTTTAACCTCATGCGTAACCTCACGGCAACGGGCTTTTTCACCAGCGAAATGGGCATCAAAGACTTAGGCTATGTGGGCAATCGTCCTAATTTCTGGGACGGCGTTCCGGAAGATGTTTTGAAACAATATGGCCTTGCCTATGATCCCAATATCCGCTATATCAAAGCCGATGAACGCGGCCAAATCATGACCTGGAGCTGATTTGTTCACTTAAAAAACCGATGCAATATGACGGACTCAACAACCCCCAACCTAACTTCTCAAGAAGATCAGAAAAAAACCATTTCCAGACGGAGCTTTATCCGTAACGCCGCGCTTGCCACTGCCGGCTTCTACATTGTTCCCCGCCATGTGCTGGGGAGAGGATATGTGGCACCGAGTGATAAACTGGTGATCGCCGGTATTGGAGCGGGAGGCAAGGGAGGCGATGATTTGCGGCATTTCTTCGCCACCGGCAAAGTGGAAATTGCCTATCTATGCGATGTGGACGACCGCCAGGCGCAGGATAGCCTGAAGCGATGGCCCAAAGCCAAGTATTATCATGACTGGCGAGAATTGTTTGACAAGGAACATGCCCATTTTGATGCCGTGGATGTGGGCATCCCCGACCATAACCACGCCATCGTGGCCTTCCATGCCATGCAGCTGGGCAAACATGTGTATGTACAAAAACCACTGACCCACGATATCTACGAGGCCCGCATGCTCACCGAAGCCGCCAAACGATATAAGGTAGTTACCCAGATGGGCGATCAGGGCGCTTCCAGCGACGGAGTACGCCAACTCAGAGAATGGTATGAAGCTGGCATCATCGGCGAAGTACATACTGTCTATTGCTGGACGAACCGCCCCGTATGGCCACAAGGCATACCCTGGCCCCAACAAAAACCCCCAGTGCCTGATGGGCTTCATTGGGACCTCTGGCTGGGTACTGCTCCCTACCGGGAATATGAAGACAATGTGGTGCCTTTCAACTGGCGCGGATGGTGGGATTATGGTACCGGTGCCCTGGGCGATATGGGCTGCCATATCATTGGCCCGGTTTTTAAAGTGCTGGGGCTGGACTACCCCACGGAAGTGAATTGCAGCGTCAGCACACCCTATGTGAGCAACTGGAGGGAAGCTTATTACCCGGATAGCGGCCCCATTTCGTCGGTGATTCATTTCAAATACAAAACGCAAAAAGGCAATGAAGTGAAACTCACCTGGATGGACGGAGGCATCCAACCTGAACGACCGGAAGAATTGGGTCCTAACGAAATCATGGGCGATGGTGGCAACGGTGTGATTTTCATTGGCACCAAAGGTAAAATGATGTGTGCCACCTACGGTGAAAACCCGCAGCTGCTGCCCACCTCTCGCACCCAGGAGGTGAAAGTACCCCAAAAATATCCCCGCGTGCCCGGCGGAGCCGATGGCCACTATGCCCAATGGGTGGATGCTTGCCTGGCCGGCTATGGCAACATGGAGGTCGACTCGCCCTTCGTGGGCTACGCAGGCCCGCTAACCGAATGCGTGCTCATGGGCAACCTGGCCATCCGCAGCTTCAACTACCGGGAGCCCAATAGCAACGGAAATGGCTACCGCTATCCGGGACGAGGCATTACCTTGCAGTGGGATGGTCCCAACATGAAGGTCACCAATTTTGACCCAGCCAACCAGTACATCCGCCGTACCTACCGCCAGGGTTGGCCGGAATTAAGTTTCTGATCCGAATAAAGGTGGAGCAGCAAAAGCTCCACCTTTTTATTTTAGGCTTTTGATTTGCAAAGTTCCCATCATGCTTTACCAAAAGATTCGCATATTTCTATGCTTGCTGCTGGTTGCTGATGTTATGCAGGCGGCTGCCCAACCATCTTCCAATTACCCTTCCGCCCCCATCCGGGTAGCCTGCGTGGGCAATAGCATCACGGAAGGTTATGGACTGGGCGATAGCACCTATCCTGCTCAACTGCAGCGCATCTTAGGCCCTGCCTATGAGGTGAGAAACTATGGACTGGGAGGAAGAACCCTTTTGAAAAACGGCGACCGCCCCTATTGGAAGGAAACCGCATTTCAACAGGTTCAACAATGGCATCCGCAAATCGTGATCATTGAACTAGGCACCAATGATTCCAAGCCCTGGAATTGGAAAGATAGCCTGAACTTTATCCCGAATTACCTGGAATTTGTAGAAGTTTTCAAGCGGCTGCCCAGCCATCCGGAGATTTATCTTTGCCTGCCTCCCCCTTCTTTTTCAGACAAGTTTGGCATACGCAATGCCGTCATTAAAAAGCAGGAGATCCCCATGATTAAACAGGTGGCCAAAACCGAGCATGTGCGGATCATAAACCTGTACAAAGGCATGCGACACGAAGCGGCTCATTTTTATGATGGTATTCATCCCGACAAAATCGGTGCCGTGCACATGGCAGCTTATATTGCCCGGCAATTAAAGTTGCCCCCGCACCATAAAATTGCTCAATAATGGCTGGCCAGCCAACGCAACCAATCGCCCATCTTGTTT
>JADGHY010000180.1 GCA_019683625.1 Thermoflavifilum sp.
CAATAATCCAGTCTTTTCGGTGAGCTATGGCATAAGGAGGCAGATGAGGCTTGCCCCCCTGTAACTGGCTCAGTTGATGTATGGCAATATACCCAAAACTTAGTGTGCCTGCTATGTGGAATAAAAAATCTTGTTTGGTGATAGGTGCTGCTGGATGTTGTTCAATAAATTGCCATAAGATTTCCACCTGATGTTCAAATATTTCTGCGTACCGACGTATATCCTGCACGGCAAGTACGGATGACCGAATTTCCTGGGGTGCATCTTTCCATACATCGAACAGATCATTGATGAGTTGAATAAGCACGCCTAACTGAAACCAAATCTGTCGTTCAATCTGGGGTACCTCATCCTCGATATAATAACTGCCCAGTTGTACGGCGTATCCGCCTTTTCGAAAGGTAATATCTAACACAGCAGATGCCGGGATATTTTTTTGGAACTGGAGGGCAGATTGTTGTTGGGCTAAGAACAATTCTTTGCTGCAATGGATATATCCCTCCCTATCGTTTACCTGCTGCAGCAACCACTGATGAGCTTCAAGAAATACAGTTTCTTCGAATGAAGCAGGTAAGGTAGATTCCGGATAAAACGCAAGATGCTGCATTTTATCGAAAGGCATATGCACTTCATCCACAAAATAGTCGAACAATGAGCTGCAGATGAAGTAATACATAAAACGTTTCTTCTCAATGGGCAACAACTTTCGTGCATGCAGTTTACAGAAACCTTCCACCACCACAGGTACATAAATGCCGTAGCTAACAGCAATTTTTTGAAAAAGATCTGCCGGGAATTTTCCTCCGTTTTGTTTTTCTATGTTATACAAATGTCTCCGGGCAAGGCGGGTTTCCCTTTTTCTAGTCCAGACAATATGCCAGGCCTTGGAGGCAAGGGTGAACAGGAAAGGGAGATGTAAAAACCCGGTCATTTCTCTACAAAGAAAGCAAAGTTGATGCAATTCCCTCACATCGGGGGATCAGAAAGTTCCCTGGTGAAATTGTAATTTTGTAGAAAATCTCTTATTCATGAGCAACGGTTATTTTTATTTTCCCGAGCCGCAAAACGAGCCTGTTTATGCCTATGCTCCGGGGTCACAGGAGCGCATGCTGCTCAAACAGCAACTTGTGCATCACAAGGCTGAAGAACTGGATATTCCCATGTATATTAACGGACAGGAAGTGCGCACAGGCGATCGTGTTCCCATTCATCCGCCACATGAGCATCAGCACACGCTGGGGTATTATCATCGGGGTGAAGCCAAACATATTCAGGCGGCCATCGAAGCAGCTTTAAAAACGCATCGTGCATGGGCTTCAACTCCATGGGAACATCGGGCTTCCGTATTCTTAAAAGCAGCAGACCTGATTACCGATAAGTATCGCTATGCGATGAATGCTACAACCATGCTGGGACAGAGCAAAAATGTATTTCAGGCGGAAATTGATGCAGTATGCGAACTGGCCGACTTTCTCAGGTTTAATGTGCATTACCTGAGTGAAATTTATGCCCAGCAACCTTTTTCGCCACACGGTGCCTACAATCGCATGGAATACCGGCCCCTGGAGGGTTTTGTAGTGGCTATCACTCCGTTTAATTTCACTTCTATTGGAGGTAACTTGCCCACAGTGGCAGCGATGTGCGGTAATGTGGTGGTATGGAAGCCTGCCGAAACCCAGATATATGCGGCACAGCAATTCATGCGTATTCTCATAGAAGCCGGACTTCCGGCCGGCGTGATTAATTTAGTCTATGCACCGGGTGCAACCGTAAGCGATATCTGCTTCAAACATCCTGATTTTGCTGGCGTGCATTTCACCGGTTCCACTACGGTATTTCAAAGCATGTGGCATACCATAGGGCAACAAATAGCCCGGTACAAATCCTATCCGCGTATCGTGGGGGAAACAGGTGGTAAAGATTTTGTGGTGGTACATGCCTCTGCCGATGTGGATGCTGTGGTGGCCAACCTGGTAAGAGGCGCATTTGAATATCAGGGGCAAAAATGTTCGGCTGCATCAAGGGCTTATTTGCCATCGAATTTGGCTGATGAAATTAAGGAAAAACTGATCCGCGAGGTTAAAACCATTAAGATGGGATCAGTGGAGGATTTCAGTAACTTCATGAATGCAGTGATTGATGAAAAAGCATTTGCAAAGATCACCGGATATATCGAACAAGCCCGAAAAAGCCACCAGGCAAGCATTCTGGTAGGAGGTCAGGCCAGCAAGGAAACCGGTTATTTCATTGAACCCACTGTGATTGAAGTAAAAGATCCACATTTTGTTACGATGGAAGAAGAAATTTTTGGGCCGGTGTTATCTGTTTATGTATATGATGAAAAGCAATATGAAGAGACGCTGGATCTGGTCGATCGCACTTCACCCTATGCCCTAACAGGATCGGTGTTTGCTACGGATCGGAAAGCAATTATGCTGGCCGAACAAAAACTGGTTAACAGTGCCGGAAACTTTTATATTAACGATAAACCCACAGGTGCCGTAGTGGGCCAACAACCTTTTGGAGGAGCAAGAGCTTCGGGTACGAACGACAAGGCAGGATCCATGCTGAACCTCTATCGCTGGCTTAGCGTGCGCACCATCAAGGAAACATTTGTACCGGTAAAGGATTACCGATATGCTTTTATGAAAGAACCCTGAAATGTCAGCCTGAAGTAAATAATTGATGCAGATCTCATGACAAGCTAAACATTTGGCCCTGTTCATGGTAATTTAATTTCATGATGATGATTTACAAACTATTTATTCACCATTAAAATTTGATCGTATGAAACGTACAGCCACAGCAATCTGGAAAGGTGCCGGAAAAACGGGATTCGGACAATTGACCACACAAAGTAAAGTATTAAACAACACAGCTTATGATTACCGCTCCAGATTTGAGGACGGTACTTACACCAATCCCGAAGAGCTTATTGCCGCAGCGCATGCAGGCTGCTTCAACATGAAGTTAAGTTTTGTGCTCGGCGATGCAGGATTCACACCCGAGAGCCTGGAAACCACGGCAGAAATAGCTCTTGAAAATGGTGCCATCACCTATTCTAAACTCAGCTTAAAGGCAAAAGTACCTGGTATATCCAAAGAAAAATTTCAGCAGTGTGCAGAAGATGCCAAAGCAAATTGCCCGATCAGCAAATTGCTGAATACGAAGATTGAGTTAGATGCTACTTTGCTTTAAGTTTAGCATCCTGACTGGCAGATCAGCACATGCAGCAATGATGCTGGTCTGCTTTTTTATGTTGAACGCATAAATTCTTTTCCATGCAATACAGAACACTGGGAGAAACCAATCTGCAGGTATCTGTACTTTGTTTTGGAGGCAATGTATTTGGTTGGACAGCAGATGAGCAAACTTCATTTCGTTTGCTGGATCATTGGGTAGCGATGGGGTTCAATTTTATCGACACAGCCAACAGTTATTCGAGATGGGTGCCTGGTCATCAGGGAGGGGAATCTGAAACCATTATCGGCAAGTGGCTGAAGCGCACAGGCAAGCGACAGAATATTGTATTAGCCACCAAAGTGGGAAGCGATGTCGGGCAGGGTAAGCGTTGTTTATCGCGCCAGCATATTCTGCAACAAGCCGAGTTGTCTTTAAAAAGATTGCAAACAGATTATATTGATCTTTACCTTTCTCATTACGACGATACCGATACCCCTATTGAAGAAACACTGGAAGCCTACCAGCAACTCATACAGCAGGGAAAGATAAGATATATCGGGGCATCCAATTTCAGTCTTGAACGCTTGCAGGCATCTTTGCAGGTCAGCGAAGCGCAACACTTGCCGCGTTATGTGTGTCTGCAACCGTTGTACAATTTATACGATCGTCAACCATTTGAAGGCACATACAGGGATTATTGTTTGAAGGCAAATTTGGGAGTGATGACGTATTATTCTCTCGCCAGCGGATTTTTGACTGGTAAATATCGCACGGTAGAGGATGCACGCAAGAGCCTGCGCGGGGAACAGGTTGTGAAGAAATATTTAAATACACGAGGTTTTAAAATCTTAAACGCTCTGGATCAGGTTGCCCGGGAAGCAAAGGCTACACCGGCTCAGGTTGCACTGGCCTGGCTTATCAGGCAACCAGCTGTTAGTTCTGCTATTGTGAGTGCCACAAATGTATATCAGCTCACAGAAATTATGCAAAGCGCACAGCTAAAATTGGCTGCAGAGCAAATGTTAATTCTGGAGCAAGCCAGTGCAATATAGGATGAATATGATTTGCTTGAAGAAAACCAGCCTTAGAACTGAAACAATAAGCCTGTTTTCGGAATGATGATGGTGTTGGTAAAATCCTTCTGATAAGCAATGTGGCAATCAATTGTCCACCAAACTTTTCCCAGATCAAGCTGGAAACCTATTGTGGTCACCTGATAAGTGAGGTGGTTTTTTTGTGTTTGTACTCCATCTGAAGAAGTAAGCGTCTGGGTTTGAAAATTTTGCTGGCCTACCCCCGTACTAATTCGCAGAATCTCATCAATGATCAGTCCGCCTTCTAATTGATAATAATTATTGATATGGCTTTGTTTTGTGGATGAGGATGTATATTTCTGATCCTGAATTAATTTTGAAGTTGTTTGTGCATTATTGAATCCTAACGTGCCAAAAGCAGCCAGCATGGTTCTTTTATCCTTCTGATTCCTCGCCAGTGTTATTCCCACCAGTCCGTTTATTTCCCAATTAATCCGATCCTGATCAAAAGAGCCAATATTTTCATTTGGCAAACCGTAGTAATAATTAATGC
>JADGHY010000181.1 GCA_019683625.1 Thermoflavifilum sp.
CCAAATAATTGCATCGCAAATATATGTTCGGAAGCATAAGATAAAATTTAGTTAGGTTTGCAACATGGAAATTGCACATCAGGTAGCAGAGAAGTTACTGTTCATCAATGCGGTGAAGCTCAGTCCGGAAAAGCCTTTCACCTGGGCATCGGGATGGAAGTCACCTATTTATTGCGACAACAGGCGTATTCTTTCCTTTCCTTACATCCGGGATTATATCAAATCTGAATTAAGCAATCTGATTGATCAACGTTTCCCTGATGTAGAAGTAATTGCTGGGGTGGCCACTGCAGGTATTGCTCATGGGGTGCTGGCAGCAGATTTGTTGAAGCTGAATTTTGTGTATGTGCGTTCTGGCCCTAAAGATCATGGGCTGGGAAATCAGATTGAAGGTTTTTTTCATCCCGGGCAAAAGATTGTGGTAGTGGAAGACCTGATATCCACCGGCGGCAGCAGCATGCGAGCCTGTGAAGCCCTGCGCAATGCAGGTGGGGAAGTGATGGGTATTGTAGCGGTGTTTGATTACGGATTTGAAATTGCCCGAAATTCGTTCCAGCAAGCAGGCATTCCCGTTTACACATTAAGCAATTATGATGCTTTACTGGAAGTGGCTTTGCAAAAAGGCATGATTCAGGAGCAACAATTGGCTATCCTGCGGCAATGGCGGCAATCGCCCGAAACCTGGGGCAAAAGCTGATGAACATATATCATCTAACAGCGCACTTGTCGGTTTGTTTTTCCTATACATGCACAACTAACCTCGGGCTAATGCTGATGTGTGGAGCTGAAACCAGCTGTCCATGTTGTTCTTTTTCCTGGATGGCCTGAATAAGCAGCTGCATAGCTTTTTGCCCCTGTTCATAAGGAAATTGTTCCAGAGATGCCATGGGTGGATGGGCAACATATTTGTTAATATGCAGGTTGGCATAGCTTACAATAGCCATCTTATCGCTAATCTCCGGCCATTGTTGCCTAAGTTCATGCATGATTTCCAAAGCCACATAATCGTTGAAAGCCAAGATGGCCGTGGGTTTTCTCTTGTAGTGAAATAGTTCTTTCAATGCCTGGGCAATGGCCGATGCACTCAGATCGGTATATAAGGTGAGATTGGGATCATACTTCAGCCGATTTTTTTCCATAGCCAGCCGATAACCCTGCAGCCGCTGCAGGCTGGCTGGCAGGCATTGCGGGCCATTCACCAGGGCAATGATGCGATGGCCCTGCCGCAACAAAAAACGTACAGCCTTCATAGTTCCCTCCACCAGATCGGCCTCCACGGCCCATATCTGCGGCATATCGGGTACGCAATCAAAAAATACCAAGGGCAAATGATACTGCATCAGCCTATGATAATGATCATGCTGTTGCATCTGTTTGGCAATAGAAACAATCAATCCATCCACATGATGCCGCTTCATGGTTTCAATCACCCGTTTCTCCTGTTGTTCATCATCGTGTGACTGGCCAATGAGCACGGTATAATCGTGTTGCAAGGCTACGTCTTCGATGCCGGAAACAGCCTTTGAAAAAAACTCTTCGGCGAGCTCTGGTACAATCACGCCAACCGTAAATGTCCTGCGTTTTTGGAAATAAATAGCAAGCTGATTCGGCTCATAACCCAACTCTGCCGCTACCTGCTTCACCCTTTCCCTGGTCTGTTTGCCAATACTGGGATGATCATGCAGGGCACGCGAGACAGCAGAAGGAGAAATACCTACGATTCTGGCAATTTCTTTGATAGTGGGCATTCGAGACGACATGCACGTTGCACTTTACACCGGCCGAAATTACAGATTATTCCTTATCCCAACCGGCCATGCTGGCTGCTTTGTAAAAAAAGAAAGAACCCGCGAAGGGTTCCTTCTCCCATAACCAATCACAAATGTGTACTCACCAAGTTAATGGTACAATCACCAACAGGCAGTCCGGAAATCGTTCGAACAAAACTAACATAAAAACCTTTTGTTGAACCTCTTCCAATCAAACGTTTGCGTATGGCATTTCTTCTGTTACTCTGGTTTTTTCTTGGTTTTTTGTCAAAAAAACAGGGAGCTTGTTTTCTTTTTGTTTTTTGGTGTAGCTTCATGGATGAATCTTAAAGCCTTTTCACTTATGGACAAGCGTGTAACCGTGTCTGCGGCAAAAGATTTTCTACCCTTGCTTCAGCAATGTGCCCAGGAAGGCAAGCCTGTGTTCCTCATCGTGGATGAAGGTGGTTTGCGCAGGGAAGAAGGCCGCATTTTACGCCTGGATGATACCCATCTGTGGCTGGAAAATCATCGGGTTGTCAGCATCGGACGGCTGGCAGCCGTGAACGGTGTGTTTATCGATAGCTACGCACAATGCTAACATTCAGGGTAAGCTGATCGTTTGCGAGCCTCCGTGCAGGTTTAACCTGGAGCCCCGCCATGTCAGATATCCGCTCAGCTGTTGGGGTAAGGTAATGTTTCCCGTGAGTTTCCCTCTTTGATCCTGAAAAAATTCCACCTGAATAGTTCCCATCGGGTGAGGCATAGAGGCCACCACATGGGTGAGATTGCCCAGATGAGGGGTGATGGCCACCTTGGCAAATCCGGGGGCAGCCGGCCTAATCCCACAAATGGTTGCCAGGAAATCATAAGCAGGACTGGCCGACCAGGCATGGCAATCGGAGCGCGTGGGCTCTGGCTTCTCGGCAAAGGTGGTGAGGCCCATCTTCAGCATATCAAACCAGGGAGTGAGTTGTTGTACATAAGCATCACCCAGTCCCGCTTTTACCATCGCCTGGGTAAGGTAAAACCTGAAATAAAAGGTAACCTGATCTAAGGTAGGATCGGTAAGTACTTTTTGCATTACCTGATGCTGCCATTGTGCAGGAACAACGTCGGCCAACACGGCCAGGATAGAAGCGTGTTGGCTGAATTGTGTTTTTTCCGGAGTATTGGCCATCTCCATGCGTTGCACATCGAAGCAATGGGTGAAAACGCCCTGAGCTAGGCGAAAGGCTAACTGGCTGTAGTGGGCGGCCTGTTCGGTGTAACCAAAAGCCTGTAATAAATCGGCAGCCTGATGCAGGGTATAGATAAACTGGCAGGTGACGATGGCAGAATGGCCATCGGTGGCGCCTGCCGGCGTGCCGCCGGGAAATGTTTCGGCCCAATCCACAAAGTTCCACCAGTCCATCGGGCCCAACATATTGTAAGCCGGATCCACATGCGCTTCATACCAGCTTAAAATGGGTTGGATGCCGGAGAGATAAGACTTTACAAAATCCGTATCTGGCCGCAACATCCAGTAATCATGCAGCATAGAAATCCAGAACAGGGAATAGGGAGGAATGATTTGCAGGCGATGGCTTGGAAAACGGCCCTGAGTAAGGCCATTAGGCGTGCGGGAATCATAAAAATCATGAATTGCCTTGCGCATCAGCCGGTCATCGCCCGTGTTGTATAGGGAAATCAAAGCCTGAATCCGCGTATCCCCTTCGTATTGAAGCTGTTCATAATAAGGGCAGTCAAAATACGTTTCACCTGCACACAGCCTCGCCGTATGCCACCCTACCTGCCAGATACTTTGCAGCGAAGAATCATTGCTGGCAAAGCTGGCTGCCCGATGAAAGGGATATCCGGTGTATATTCCGTGGAAATCTTCCAGGGTAAGCGGTGCATCGCCCGTGGAAATATCCAGCTGGATATAGCGGTATGCACGGATCCAGAGCGGACTGAACTGGCGTTGGGTGCCGCCATCGGGATAAAATACATCGTACAGACCCAGGATTTGTTTTCCTTTAATGTCATTGCGGTTGCCCTTCTGGCCATTGCTATCCACAGCCGCTTCCGCATAAGTAATGCGAATGGCTGCGCCGGCGCCGCCACTTACCTGCAATACCGGATAGGCCACAGTTTCACGGCCCTGGTCGAGCATAATACGCACTTGCTGATGTGCAGGAATAAGCAGGGGATGGTGGGGCAAGATAAAACTATCCTGGATGGGAAAAGCTCCGGAAGCCGAAGTGGAGCTGCGAATGGCCCGCAATCGTTCCGGGCGATATTCCATTTGCGGAATAGGAGAGGGCACCAGCGTCCACACATTATCACTGCCCACACCTTCCGGAACTGCTGCAGCAGGCACATCTGCAGCTTGCTGCCATCCATGATCATCATAGTCAACTTGTTCCCAACCCCAGGGATACTCTTTCGCGCGCACCGCATCGCCAGGGCCCGTAACGAAATAAGTATGCAGGCGTGCTGCTGTTTCCAGCGCACAAGGAGTATATGCCGTGTCGTGACAAACTTTCCAGCTGCGGTTGGTGTTCAGCTCATCCCAGGAAGGATCATCGGCCTGCAGCAAAAAGCCCGTCCGCGCTGAAATCTGCGCCATGGGAGCATATTCGCCCATATTCCACACCGTTGCGGCCAGCACATTTTTCCCTTTCTGCAGATAAGGCGCAATATCATAGCTTTCTACATTCCAATTGTATGTGTCGCCCCGGGCAGGGCCCCGACCTACATCATGGCCATTTACAAAGAGATGATACCGATTATCTGCCGTCACATGAATCACAAGTTGAGCGGGAATGGAATCCAACTGAAAAGTTTTCCTGAAATGAAATACCCCATAAGCTGAAGCCGGCATGTCGGGACAACAAATCCAATGAGCCGGCCAGTATGCATGAAGCAGGCGCTGATTAAAAGCAGCGGATTGGCCGATTGCCTGTACAGGAATCACCGTTGCTATCCCTATCGACCAGAGTACATAT
>JADGHY010000182.1 GCA_019683625.1 Thermoflavifilum sp.
CCGCTGGTATCTGGTGGCTTTTGGCATGATCGGTACTTCTATTTCCGGCGTCACTTTTATCTCAGTGCCCGGTACGGTAAAGCAAGATGCTTTTTCTTATTTTCAATTTGTATTGGGCAATGCCGTAGGATATGCCATCATTGCAGGCGTGCTGATGCCGGTGTATTATCGCATGCGGCTGACTTCAATTTACACCTATTTGCAACATCGGCTGGGCTACCGGAGTTATCAGACCGGAGCTTTCATTTTTCTCATCTCCCGCACCATAGGCTCGGCCTTTCGCCTTTTTCTGGTGGCTATTGTGTTGCAACATTATATTTTTGATTACTGGCATATTCCCTTTTGGGTTACCGTTGCCCTTTCGCTGTTGCTCATCTGGACCTATACCTATAAAGGCGGATTGAAAACCATCATCTGGACAGACACCATCCAAACCTTGTTTTTGGTTACAGCCGTGGTGTTGACACTCATCGTCATTGGCCATCGGATGGATATGCATGTTACCGACATGATAGATGCCATTGCCCAAAGCCCCTACAGCAAGGTGTTTTGGTGGGATGATTTTTTATCGGATAAACGGCATTTTATCAAATATTTTCTCGGCGGCATTGCCGTATCTGTGGCCATGACGGGCCTGGATCAAGACCTGATGCAAAAAAACCTGAGCTGCAGGAACCTGAAAGAAGCGCAGAAAAACATGCTTTCTTTCACAGCCGTATTTGTGGTCATCAACTTATTCTTTTTGAGCTTAGGGGCATTGCTTTATTTGTATGCCGCATCGCGCGGGATTGCATTGCCGGCGCGGGCCGATTATTTGTTTCCGGAGATTGCCTTTCATTATCTGGGCGGATGGGCTGCCATCGTATTTATCCTGGGGCTAACGGCGGCCACCTTTGCCACGACCGATTCGGCCATGACCGCACTCACCACCTCATTTTGTGTAGATTTTCTGCATTTCAGCGATCGGCCTGCTGCGGCCCAAAGGCAGCGGCAGATTCGCATCCGCCAGCTGGTGCATCTGGGATTTTCATTGGTGTTTCTGTTGGTGGTATTGTTTTTCCGTTATGCCGTAAATGAGTCGGTGGTGAAGGCCGTATTCACCGTAGCAGGATACACGTATGGCCCTTTGCTGGGACTGTTTTTCTTTGGCATCGGCACCCGCCGCCAGGTGCACGACAAGTGGGTGCCCTGGATTTGTATCCTGGCGCCCTTGATTTGTGGCTTGCTCGATGCCGGAAGCGTGCGCTGGCTTGGAGGCTATCGCTTTGGATTTGAACTGCTCATCGTAAATGGAATGCTTACTTTTGCAGGGCTTTGGCTCATTTCCCGCAAGCCAGCACAGCCGGCTTTGGCCATGCACAACAAAGCATAGGCAAAGCCGTTTTAACAGAGATCATAACCCGATATCATCATGAATGAATTTTTAAAGAAGATCAAGATTCGCGACTGGGGCGAAACCCGGGCACATTCCAGCTGGCAGATTTTTAAGATCATGGCAGAATTTGTGGAGGGCTTTGAAGCATTAAACCGTATCGGGCCCTGCATTTCCATCTTCGGCTCGGCCCGCACCAAGCCAGGCGATAAATATTACGAGTTGGCAGTGCGTATTGCCCGGCGGCTGGCCGAGGAAGGTTTTGGCATCATCACCGGCGGAGGCCCCGGCGCCATGGAGGCCGCCAACAAGGGCGCTCACCTGGCAGGCGGCAAATCCGTGGGCCTGAATATAGATTTGCCCCATGAGCAGGAACCCAATCCTTATGTGGATAAAGATAAATTGCTGAAGTTCGACTATTTCTTTGTGCGCAAGGTGATGTTCGTGAAATATGCACAGGGCTTTGTAATGATGCCCGGAGGCTTTGGCACCATGGACGAATGCTTTGAAGTGCTTACCCTCATGCAAACGCGCAAGATCACGCCCGTGCCCGTGGTGCTTGTAGGTCATGAATATTGGGATGGCTTATTGCAATGGATGAAACACACCATGTGCGAGCAGTATCATCACATTCAACCCCAGGATTTGCAGATGTGGCGCGTATTTGACCACGAAGATGAAGTGGCTAATTATTTCATTGAATATTATGCCGAACATCGGCTGACACCTAATTTTTAACCGATGGAATTATTTGCCGGCGGACTGGAAGATTATGCTGCGCGATATACTACGCCCGAATCGGCCCTGCTGCAGGAAATTGCAGCTTATACCCAGGCACATACTTCACGGCCGGGCATGATGAGCGGGCATGTGCAGGGCATGCTGTTGCAGATGATCAGCTGGATGATCAGGCCCATGCATATCCTGGAAATAGGCACCTTCACAGGCTATTCTGCCGTATGCCTTGCCGCCGGCCTGCAGCCCGGAGGTTATCTCATCACCATCGACCGGGATGCCGCCCAGCACCAGCAAGCCCGCGAACGCATCACCCGGGCCGGCCTGGCCGATCGCATCCGCTTCCTGACGGGCCCGGCACTCGACATCCTGCCCACCTTGCGGGAGAGGTTCGACCTGGTGTTTATCGATGCCGATAAAGAGCATTATGTGGATTATTATGAGCTGGTGATTGACCGGGTGAGGCCCGGAGGCTTTATCCTGGCCGATAACGTATTGTTTCACGGTGAGGTGCTTTTACCTGAATCCCGACAAAGCAAGGCCGCAAAAGCCATCCAGCGCTTCACCACCCACGTGGCTGCCGATGCCCGGGTGGAGCAGGTGTTGCTGACGGTGCGCGACGGGCTCATGTTGATCCGCAAAAAAGCAAGCTGATATGCATCACCGCTGGCATAAGGCATTGTTATGTTGCTTGTTCATTACCTGCCTGTGGCCCCTGCTGGCTTTTGGGCAGCTCAGCCGCCAGAGTGATTCCGGCTCTGCCGAAGCCGATGATCAGCTGCTCACCACAGATGCCTATATCCAGCAGTATAAAAACCTGGCCATCGAAGAGATGCTCCGCACCGGCGTACCGGCCTCCATTTCGCTGGCGCAGGGCATCGTGGAAAGCCAGTCGGGCAACGGCTGGCTGGCCCGCCATGCCAACAACCATTTTGGCATCAAATGCAAAAACTGGACGGGCGAAACCGTGCGCTACGACGACGATGCCCCAAACGAATGCTTTCGGAAATACCCTACCGTGGCCGACTCCTGGAGGGATCATAGCAATTTTCTGCGGCAAAATGCCCGCTATGCCTTCCTGTTTCAACTGGCCCCCACCGACTATAAAGCCTGGGCCTATGGCCTGAAACAGGCCGGCTACGCCACCAATCCGGCTTATGCCCAGATGCTGATCAAGGTGATTGAAGATTACCACCTGCAACAATATACCCTGGAAGCTCTGGCATTGGAAAACGGGAAAGATACGGCAGGCATGGCTGCCGCATTTGTGCCTGCACAGCCAGCAATTTCCTCACCAGCCACTTATCCGTCGGGCATCTTCACCATCAACCACCGCAAGGTGATGTATGTGCCGGCAGGCACTTCTTTGCTCACCCTGGCCCATCAGTTTGGCATCAAGCTGCGCAAGCTCCTGGCCGATAATGACCTGGTATCAGATGCCCGGCTCACCCGCCCCAGCCTGATTTTCTTGCAGGCGAAAAAGAAAACCGGCGCACACCTGAGCCATGTGGTGCAGCCCGGAGAAACCATGTACGACATTGCCCAACAAGAAGGTATTCGCCTGAAATGGCTCTACAAGCGCAACCGCATGCAGCCCGGCGATGAGCCTGCCGTTGGCCAAACGCTGGTACTGCGCGGCCAGGCCTCGCACCCGCCGCTGCTGAGACATGCAGCACCCCCTGCCCCAAACCTGCTCGATCGCATGTTAGGTGATAGTAGTTTGCCCCCCACGGATTCATCCGCTGCACCGGATACGGCCGATACTTCTGCTGCGCCACAGCCTGCCCCCACCTCTTCGGAGCCAATGGTGCCCAACCCCTGGAAACAAGCCACAGGAGCAGGCCAGCAAACCCCATCGGCCACGCCGGCGCCATCCAAGCCTCGGCGACCCCTGTATCATCAGGTGCAGAAAGGCGAAACCCTCTACAGCATAGCCCGGCGCTACGGTGTGAGCGTGCAACAGCTCATGCAGTGGAATCAGCTGCACGACACAACCATCCGCATCGGACAACGACTCGTGCTTTATCTACCCCAGCGCTAAATCTATCCCCATGGCATCCATACAAGTACACGACAAAATCTTTGTTCCGTTTCTGCAGGAAGAAACCATCCAGGCCCGCATCGGCGAACTGGCCTCCCGGCTTAACCAGGAGCTGGCCGGCGAGCGCCCGCTGTTTCTGGCCATCCTCAACGGCGCCTTTATGTTTGCCGCCGATTTGTTCAAGAAACTCAGCATCGAGGCCGAGATTTCCTTCATCAAGCTCATTTCCTACAAGGGCACCCGCTCCAGCGGACACGTGATCACCTCCATTGGCTTGGATGAAGACTTGTATAACCGAACCGTGGTGATCCTGGAAGATATTGTGGACACCGGCAAAACCTTACACGAATTTTTGCCCCAGATCAGGCATCAACATCCGCGTCGGCTGCTGATCACGGCATTGCTTTCCAAGCCCGAAGCCCGCCAATATCCCATCCACATTGATTATGTGGGCTTTGAAGTGCCCAACCGCTTCCTGCTGGGCTATGGGCTGGACTACGATGGCCTGGGCCGCAACCTGCCCGACATCTATCAACTGGCAGAA
>JADGHY010000183.1 GCA_019683625.1 Thermoflavifilum sp.
TCTATAAGCAATATTCCAACAAAAGCCCAACATGTTCGGTTCATAAACTTACGCATCTCATAAAGCAACCATGCCGAAGTGTTGTTCAGGTTTGTGGAAAATTTAATTATATTTAATGAGGATTTAACAATTGCGTTTTCTTTTTGAAGAAGCTGAGTTAAATTTATGAGATTGATTGCAATTAACTATGCGATTGCAAGCATACATTACTAAAAAATCATCCAGATAGCCATGCCATGGCAAATTAACCTCATGTATGTTCTCTTATGTTGATTGTTGTGTAAACTATTTTATATGAAACAGATATTTTACTTTCTGCTGCTGTTGCCGGGAATATGGACTCTCGGATCCCGGCCTGCTCACGCACAACTCCGGCTGCAAGGTGCCTGGATACGCGCAGATGAATCTTCCCCATCGGTAAAAGGGATTACCTTATTTGGTGAGCGCATATTCATGCAAACATACGTGGATACGATCACGCACCACATTGTATTTGCCGGTGGGGGCACCTACGCATTGCATGGGGATACCCTTGTAGGCCGATTTCTGTATCAGATGGGCGATGAGACAGACCGGCAGACTGATTTTGAATTACCCCTTTCGGGAAACAATGATGAGCTGAGCTTTACCACATCCGATGGCACCACGCAACGTTGGAAGCGCCTTGACGACGGGAAAGGCCTGTATGCCGGAACATGGCGCATTATTCAACATCAGCAAAACGGGCAATTGCGTGACATCCCTCAGACCGGTGATCGCAAAACCTTGAAACTGCTTACCGGCAGTCGTTTTCAATGGGCTGCATTCAACACCGCTACCGGGCAACTTTATGCTACAGGCGGCGGCACCTATCACATCGATAACGGCCAATATGTGGAACACATTGAATTCTTCTCCCGCGACTCAACCCGCGCAGGTATGTCATTGCCTTTTCAAGATGAAATAAAAGATAACCTCTGGTACCATAAAGGCAAGACTACAAAAGGTGATCCTAACTTTGAAGTGTGGAAACGGGTAGAAGAATAATTCCATCGTACATGTAAACGATACCATTCCGAAAAAGAAAAATAATTATCTTCCCGCCATACTAAGTTACAATTCCTAACCTATAACGCCCTACTTATGCTGTTTCGCTTCTTTTCTGCTATCCAGACTGCAGCAAAGACAACATGTTTGTTGCTATCTCTGTCTGCTTTTTATCTATTCTATCCTGGCTTGGCTACGGCACAACAACACCTGATTCATTTTGAAAAATATCAATTGCCCAATGGCCTCACAGTGATTCTGCATCGCGATACCACCGTACCTGTTGTGGCTGTGACCATGATGTATCATGTAGGATCTAAAAACGAAACTCCCGGACTCACGGGCTTTGCTCATTTTTTTGAACATTTGATGTTTGAAGGTTCGAAATATATTCCCCGCAAATCGTTTGAAAAATATATTACCAATGCAGGGGGAAGTTATAATGCCAATACCACGCAGGATCGCACGTTTTTCTACGAAGTGCTTCCTTCCAATCAGCTTGCCCTGGGGCTATGGCTCGAAAGTGAAAGATTGCTGCATCTGAAAATTGACAGCATTGGCGTGAATACACAGCGCGAAGTCGTGAAAGAAGAAAAACGATTGCGGGTAGATAATCAACCTTATGGTACCATTTTCATAGAAGTGTTGAAAAGGGCTTTCAGCGGTGCTTATCACTGGGCACCCATTGGCTCAATGGACGATATTAATCGAGCCCAATTAGGGCAATTTCTGGAATTTTATCATACCTATTATGTACCCAACAATGCCATTTTGTCTATAGCAGGAAACATTGAAACCGACAGCACCAAAAAGTTGATACAAGCTTATTTTAGTTCCATTCCTAAAGGCAAAACTCCTATTCCCCGGCCTGACCCGAACGAACCTCCTTTAACCCATGAAATTAAAGATACCATTTACGATCACATACAACTGCCTGCCGTGATTGAAGCTTACCGAATGCCAAAGGAAACCTCTCCGGAATATTATGCAGCCCAGGTATTGGCCACCGTACTTTCAGGTGGCCCTTCTTCACGTTTGAATACCGTAGTTAAAGATCAGAAACAACTTGCCGTGGCCATTGCTTCTATTCCTTATTTCAATGAAGATGCAGGATTGCTTATCAACTATGGCATTGCTAATATGCATGTGAATCCCGATAGCTTGCAACAAGCCATGGATGAGGAAGTACATAAACTCACCACATCACTGATCCCGGAAAAAGAATTTGAGAAAGTGATGAACCAGATTCAAACCGACGTAGTAACCAGCAACAGCACCATGCTGGGCATTGCCGAAAGCCTGGCTAATTTCCAGATGTTTTATGGTGATGCTAACCTCATCAATACCGAGTTGCAAAAATATCAACGTGTTAGCCGTGAAGAGGTATTGCAGATCGCCAGAAAATATTTGCGGCCCGAAAATCGGGTAGTCCTATATTATTTACCCGAATCCCAACGTCCTGCCACTGGAAAATAAATCTTGTTGAATCATCAAAACCATTCGATATGCAAAAGATATCTCTCTTATTATTATGCTTCTGTGTACATGCGCTCACCACATGGGCACAGGTTGACCGGAGTCATGCGCCAGCTGCGGGTCCTGCCCCGGAAATCCATATTGGTACTCTCGATACATTTACTTTGAGCAACGGTTTGAAGGTGTTTGTGGTGGAAAACCACAAATTGCCGGAAATCACCGCAACACTTATTTTAGATCATGCTCCGGTGCGCGAAGGAGAAAAGGCAGGATATGTGTCGATGGCCGGCCAAATGCTGCGCAGAGGCACCACTACAATGGATAAACAACAACTGGATGATACCATCGATTTTCTGGGCGGCAATATCAGCACTTCAAGCAGCAGTGCTACTGCATTTTCCTTGAGTAAAAATTTCCCCGCACTATTTGCTATTTTCTCGGACATTGTGCTTCATCCTTCTTTTGACACCACAGAGCTGGAAAAGCTGAGAAGACAAACACTTTCAGCTTTGGCACAACAGAAAGAAAATCCCAATGCTATTCTTTCGAATGTGACGGCTGCATTGGTGTATGGCAAACAACATCCTTATGGTGAAATAGAAACCGAGCAAACGGTTAACCGCATCAAACGGGAAGATTTAATCCAATACTATCAAACTTACTGGCGACCCAATACTGGCTATCTGGCCTTTGTGGGCGACATCACGCCCGAGCAAGCCCGTGAACTCACAGAAAAATATTTAGGCCATTGGCAGCCCGCTCCCGTGCCGCATCCGGAATACGCTTTTCCCCAACAACCTGAGCAGCTCACGCTGGCCATCGTCAATCGCCCCAATGCTGTACAAAGCAACATCAGCTTTGCTAATCCTATTGAACTGAAGCCTGGCGACATGCGCAACTTCCCTGCCATGGTCATGAACGAAATCCTGGGAGGAGGCTCCAACAGCAGGCTTTTCATGGATCTGCGAGAAACACATGGCTATACTTACGGTGCCTATTCTTCCTTGCAAAATGATCCCTATGTGGGATCATTCCAAGCCAGCACAGCGGTGCGCACGAAAGTGACCGACAGCGCCATCAACCGGCTGCTGGCCGATTTGCAACAGATGCGCACACAACCGGTTAGCGATGATGAGTTAACCCGTTTCAAAAATGCCCTTTCCGGCAGCTTTGCCCGTTCATTAGAATATCCTTCACGCATTGCCCAGTTTGCCATCAATATTGAACGTTATCATATGCCACCCGACTATTATCAGCATTACCTGCAATATCTTTCCCGGGTAGATGCTGCGCAAGTGCAACAAGCTGCCCAACAGTTTATCCATCCCAATCATGCCTATGTCGTGGTTGTAGGAAATGCACAACAGTTTGCCGATAAGCTTAAAACCATTGGCAAGCTGCAATACTACACGATATATGCTGATCCTATCACGCCGGATACTGCCGCACAGTCGCCTACTGGTATGAGTGCCGTTGATGTGATTCACCAATATCTGAAAGCTATAGGTGGAGAAGATAAGGCACAACAGGTGAAATCCGTTCGTCAGGTTGCAGAAGCTGAAGTACAAGGTCAGCAGGTACGCCTCACCCAATGGTATCTGTTGCCCCATCACTATATGCAGGAAATATCTCTGCCTGCATCAGGCATGGTGATCACAAAAGTCATCTTAAACAACGATAGCATCCAGATGCAACAAATGGGTCAGCAAGTGAGCCTCAACCCTCAGATGAAAAGGCAAATCCGCGAAAATGCCAAATGGTTCCCGGAATTAAGCTTGCTACAAAAGTCTGACAGCCTTACCTTAAAAACAGCCACCGACGAAAACGGCAAAAAAATGTATGTGGTGGAATGGAAACAACCCGAAGAAAGCGTTAGCTACCAGTATGACATGCAAACAGGACTGAAATTGCATGAGATACATCAGGTGCTGATCAATGGACAAACAATCACCTCCACTTACGATTTTGGCGATTATCGCGAAGTTAACGGCTTGCTTTTACCGCATGAAATATCTACCAGCATGGGACCTCAGCATATCATTTTTCATGTTACGGAGTTAAAAATCAATGAAGGCCTGGATGAAAAGGATTTTCAATAATTATTTCTAACTTATTCCAAACAACATTTAACACGGAATAAGCCTGCTTAGCCATCATGCAGATAACTTAAAATATTAAAAA
>JADGHY010000184.1 GCA_019683625.1 Thermoflavifilum sp.
GGTAGGATATTGGATTCCGGTATTGGGTGGAAGCGATACACTTTGGATGATGCCTTTTGTGAGCCGATCATAGTACTCTACGGTAAGGCTCAGGGAATTTCGGAACAGCAAAGCATCGAAGCCAATATTGGTAGTCTGTACCCTTTCCCAGCTCAGGCTAAAGTTGGGGAAATTGGGCAATGCTGCACCATACACTTGCTGACCAATGGCATCGCCATTTCCCGATCCCAGCGCATAATCAGGCGTAGTGGAAACCACGGAAAGGTAGGCAAATCCCTGCGTGGTTTCTTTATTTCCCAGCTGTCCCCATCCGCCGCGTAATTTCAGATCATTCAGCCATTGGGGCACTTTCCAGAAATGCTCCTGTGTCACGCGCCAGGCTACTGCAAAGGAGGGGAACCATCCCCAGCGATGTCCGGGAGCAAATACCGACGAGCCATCGCGCCGCAAGGTGGCATCCAGATAATACTTTTCTCCAAACTTATAACTCAGCCTACCCATGTAACCCAGCAGCTGCTGAGGCTTAAATCCCGTGAAACCACTCACCCAGGGGAAAATATTGGCTACATTCCGTTGATTTGGATCGGCCGAATTCACTTGCCCCGTGCTGATATCTGTATAGCTCCATTTCTGCCATTGATTCATGCCATCGAATAACAAATCAAAATAATGCTGGCCGATTTGTTTGGTATATTCTGCGGTAAATTCCTGAATCAGGTTAATGTTCCTGGATTGCCGCTGGCCGTAGGTACCTTTGGAAGTACCGTCGTTATTGGAATAAGGATTACCGGGTGTTTGGCTGAAAATATAGTTATCGAATGCCGTCCAGCTATTCCGCAAGTTGAAATAGTAATCCACACTCACCGTGCCTTTAAATTTCAATCCTTCAATCGGCTGAATTTGTAAGTAGGCACTACCCAGTTCACGGAATAGTGTGTACGTTTGGCTGCTGGTGGCCTCCTGCCCTAACGGATTGCTGCGGGTAGCCGGGCCCCAGAGCAGTTTGGTTTGGTCGATGACATAAAGCGGCACGGGATTCAAATACACAGGCCTGTTTCCCGAAATAGGATTTTGCAAATCAGGATTAGGCTTGAAGGTTACTTGCACCACAGGTGCATAACCATATTTATTGTTCGGATCATACAAAGGCTGCCAGGGTGGTGCGGTAGATTCATTCCATAAGTCACCGTTGGTATTGTTTAGCGTACGTTCAAATCCGATGCGGTTGTTGATACCTGCTTCAAAAATTTTAGAAATCTTGCTGGTGACGTTGGAGGCCACAGTATAGCGCTCCAGGTTAGCTGCTTTCAGGGTACCTTCAGTTCGGCTGTAGCCAGCCGAAAAATAATAGGTGGTGTTGGGGCTGCCACCGGAAACACTAACATTATAATCTTCCAGATCGGCATTATGATTTAGAATGGCTTTTTGCCAATCATACGTGCCGTTGTTGCCTAAATAATCGGGGCTGTTAGGATCAAACACGCTGGGCAGAGGCGGTGCAAAGGGATTATTTTTATAGGCCTCTGTGTACAGATTCACATACTGCTGGGTGTTGAGCAATTTCAGGGTCTTGGCCGCATTTTGAATGCCTTTATATGCACTGAGGCGCACCCTTGGCGTGCCTTGCTGGCCATGCTTGGTGGTGATAAGAATTACACCATTGGAAGCCCTTACCCCATAAATGGCAGCTGCGGAAGCATCTTTTAATACCGAAATAGAAGCAATATCATCGGGATTAATCAGGGTCATGATATCCACACTACCCCGGATGTCCTGATCTCCGGCATAAGTGCTGCTGGCGCCTCCTTCTATTACCGGAACACCGTCAATCACAATCAAGGGATCGGCATAGCCAAAGGTGGATACGCCCCGAATGCGGATTGTGGGCCTGTCGAACGGATTACCGCTTGGTGTAGATACATATACCCCAGCCATCCGGCCCTGCATGGCCAGCTCGGGATTAACAGCCGTGCTTTGCTCAATTTGCTTGGAATCAATACTGGCTATGGAACCCGTAAGGTCTTTTCGTTGGCGGGCACCATAGCCGATCACCACCACTTCATTTAAACTTTGGTTGGTGGTTTTTAAGGCAATATTAATTTCACTCCGTCCATTGACGGGCACCTCAACGGTTTCATAGCCAATAAAGGAAACCACGAGTGTAGCGGTATCCGGCACCACAATTTCATAATTTCCATTGATGTCGGTAATGGCACCTTGATTTCCATATTTGTTTTTAACGGTTACCCCAACCAGCGGCTGGTGCGTAGCTTGATCCGTGATTTTGCCTTTCACGTGAATCTCCTGGGCAATGGCCCCCTCTTCCCCAATTACAATGAGATGATCGGGTAATTCTTTATAGGAAAGATGGTAAGGCGCTAATATCTGCCGGAGTATCTCGGCAACTGCAGCATCTTTTGCTTCAATATTTACCTGTGCATCTTCAGGAATTTTTCTGTCGCTGTACAGAAATCGGTAATTGGTGTTTTTCTCAATAACCGAAAGTGCTTTTTTTAACTTGATGTTGTGCAGATCAAGGGTGAGCCTTTCCTGAGAATACACGTGATGAGCATTCACCTGCAGACATGCCAACAACAGGAAAGTACATGTCAATTTCATGATCAAGAGTACATTAACATACGGATGGCATGAGGGAAACTTTTTCAGAAAAAAGATTTTTTCCATAATTTTGGGTTGAATGATGAAATAATGCTTATTCCTCATCTTGAGGGTGAGCGTTATGAAATACTCAATCGAGGGAGTGTGTCGGCACTCCCTTTTTGCTGTTGGTTTACGTACATCTGTTCATGGCTTGTGTATTTTAGGTTAAACCATAAATCATTTGAGTTAATAAATCATCACCGTGCTGTCCTGATCCTGAATCTGAAAATGAAACCTTTCTGCCAGCTGTAACGCCTTCAAAGCTTGTTCCAGGGTTTCATGCTCGAAAATACCGGTGAAATGATATTGTTTGACACTGTCATCCAAAAACCGAAAATGATATCCGTACCAACGCTCAAATCTTTTAGCGAGCTCAAGAAAATTTTCATCCCGGAAAACGAGTTTTCCTTCTATCCATCCTGTTTCCAACAACACACTATCTTGTGGAGAGAAATAATGAATGTCTGTCACCCAGAGTTTGCTCATTGGTTTTTCAGAAAGCGCAGGAGATATGGGTTTGGATGCCTCTCCGTGTTTTTGCACCAACACCTGATCGTTAAGTACCACCAATTTCTCTCTGGGCTTTAAAATAATCCGATCTTCCGGCCTGTCTTTTAAGGTAACAAGGATGGCACCATTGATTAAAGAAGTTTCATACAAAGGATCGTCAGGATAACATTTTACATTGAACTCAGTACCCAACACCTTGATATTCATTTTTGAGGTGTGGATGATGAAAAGTTTGTTAGGATCGTGCTTGACTTTAAAATAGGCTTCACCTGACAGCCACACTTCTCGGGTTTGCCGGCCAAAACTGCGGGGATAATAAAGCCGGGTATCGCCATTGAGCCATACTTCCGTACTGTCGGGCAGGATGAGCTTGGATTTTATACCAGGTTGATCGTACGTCAATTCCCAATTTTTAGGAGGTTGATTATCAGCATGCCGATGATGCCAGATCTGGTAAGCCCCTCCGGCCAATAATATTCCTAATAGCAGCATAGCAGCCCGTTTCCCAGCTTGCACAGCGATAGAGCGGATAGCATGAAAAGGTTTAGCCTGTTTGTGCAGCCTTTCTGCCTGAGCAATTTTATCCTGCAGGCGGGCATAGGCCTGATCTAAATCAGCATTTTTTAAATGATTTGCCTGCCAGTAATCCCTAAGCAGCTCTATTTCCAATTTTGATGCAGGGTGCGCAACAAGCCAGGCTTCCAGCTCCTGCTGCTCGGCAGGCGTGGCTACTTGATTCAGGTATTTGATTATCAACTCATTTAATCTGGCTTCGTCCACTGCTGTTCGTCTTAAATGTAAACGAATTCCGAATCTATCGGCTTTACACTACAATTATATAGACACGAAAAAGGAAAAAAATCCGGACAAGCGCGGGAAAAAATTATTTGCGCGCCTTGAATTCAGCCATTTGTTGGCTGAGTGCAGTGCGTAATTTTTGGAGGGCACGTTGGAGTTGCGTTTCCACAGTACGCACGGAAATCTGAAGAATCTCGGCCACCTCTTTATAGCTCATGCGTTCTTCACGGATGAGCTGAAATACCATTCTGCATTGGAAAGGAAGCTGAGCAATAGCCTCATCCAAACAGCGGTGTAGCTGTTTTCTTTCCATTTCTTTCTGGGGATCACTCCGATCGACAAGTTCAATTCCAGTCTGCTGATGATCAACCGATTGGGAATGGACATGCGGGAAATGGCGAAGATAATTCAGGCAGCGATTTCTGACAGCTATGAACAAATAAGTGTCTGGCGACTGAACTTTTTTCAACTTCGCACGATGCATCCACACATTTAAAAACACATCCAACACAATTTCCTCTGCTTCTTCTTTTACCGATACATAAGATATAGCAAAACGCAAAAGCCTATCATAATAAT
>JADGHY010000185.1 GCA_019683625.1 Thermoflavifilum sp.
GCTCATATTGGCATGGGTGTGCCGGCAAACGAAATGCAATTGAGTTTATTCGACGGAATGCTCACCAACATTCACGTGGATGACGATATTATTCATGGCAAAAGTTATTTTTACAACGAAGTACATCGAATCAAAAACACCATTGAAAAAATTCAATATCGGAAACATTGGCTGGTATTGATTGATGAATTGTTTAAAGGAACAAATGTGGATGATGCCAGAAACTGTTCGGTGGCCGTCATTCGCGGGCTATCCTCTGTTCGGGATAGCCTGTTTATTTTATCTACACATTTGTATGAAATTGCAGAGCAACTGAAATCGCAGCCGAATATTCAATTTCGTTATTTTGAAGTGCAGATGCAGGAAGGCCAGTTTCATTTTAATTATCATTTAAGAGAAGGCATATCAAATGACCGGCTGGGCTATCTGATATTAAAACAGGAGAAAGTGCTTGATTTGCTGGAGGCCCTGCGGCAGCATGCTCAAGCCTGAATGAAAACCGTTGCTGGTTTGCAGATATGATAATCAATATGTAATTTCAACCGAACAAACCCTATTCACATGTTGGTGAAAACCTTTGGCAGTGCGGTTCATGGTATCGATGCCATCACCATTACCATTGAAGTGGATGTGACCCAGGGCATGAAATACTTCATGGTGGGATTGCCCGACAATGCTGTAAAAGAAAGCCAGCAGCGCATTGAAGCTGCATTAAAAAACAGCGGATTTCGGATGCCTCGCATGCGTGTTGTCGTGAATATGGCACCAGCCGATATCAAAAAAGCCGGATCAGCTTATGATCTTCCCATCGCCATCGGTATCCTGGCTGCTTCTGGCCAAATGTCAGCCGATGGTTTATCACAATACATCATCATGGGCGAATTGTCGCTCGATGGTTCTTTGCAACCCATCCGCGGAGCACTTCCCATTGCTATTCAGGCCCGCAAAGAACAATTCAAAGGATTTATCTTACCCAAGCAAAATGCCCGGGAAGCGGCCATGGTGAACCGTTTGGAAGTATATGGGGTGAGCCATATCCGGGAGGTAGTGGAATTCCTCGAAGGTAAAACTGCTCTTGAGCCCCTGAAAATTGACACGAGGGAAGAATTCTTTCATGCCCAGCAAACGTTTACTGAAGATTTTAGCGATGTAAAAGGGCAGGAACACATCAAAAGGGCCATGGAAATTGCTGCTGCCGGTGGCCATAATGTGATCCTGATTGGCCCTCCGGGTGCCGGCAAAACAATGCTGGCCAAGCGATTGCCCAGCATTCTGCCTCCGCTCACCCTACAGGAGGCTTTGGAAACTACCAAAATTCATTCTGTGGCCGGCAAGCTCCCTGCCGATGCCACCCTGATAGCTCATCGGCCATTTCGGGCTCCCCATCACACCATCAGCGACACCGCATTGGTGGGTGGTGGCAGCATCCCGCAGCCAGGCGAGATTTCATTGGCCCACAATGGCGTGCTATTCCTAGATGAACTCCCCGAATTCAAGCGCTCAGTGCTGGAGGTATTGCGGCAACCGCTTGAAGAAAGAAAGGTAACCATTTCTCGGGCAAAAATCGCCATTGAATTTCCAGCCAGTTTTATGCTTGTAGCCTCCATGAACCCCTGCCCGTGCGGATATTTCAACCATCCCGAAAAAGAATGTACTTGTCCGCCGGGCGCCGTTCAAAAATACCTGAGCCGTATATCGGGTCCCCTGCTCGACAGGATTGATTTACATGTGGAAGTCACGCCTGTCCCCTTCCTCCAGCTTTCTTCCCCACAGGAAGCGGAAAAAAGTGCCGTCATTCGCCAAAGAGTCATCCAGGCAAGGCAAATTCAACAACAACGCTATCAGTCCTATCCTGGCATCTATTGCAATGCACAAATCAACAGCACTTTACTCAAAAAATACTGCGCGATTCCACAGGCAGGCATGCAGCTGCTAAAAACTGCTATGGAAAGATTACATCTTTCTGCCAGAGCCTATGATCGTATCTTGAAAGTAGCCCGCACCATTGCCGATCTGGAAGGAACAGAAAATATCCAGATTCAACATGTGGCCGAAGCCATTCAATACCGCAGCCTGGATCGGGAAAACTGGGGCGCCTGAAAAATATGACGCCTGGCTGATGAAAGCAGGTCGTACCTTTGTGCCGAAAATACATGCCTTAAAATATAATCTCTTTTCCATGCCTGCACATGAACCCAGTTACCTAACTGCCTTGCTTCATCTGAGATGCCCACGCTGCAGAAAAGGGTTTCTATTCCGCACCGCCAATCCCTATAAGCTTAACCATACCCTGGATATGCATGCCCATTGTCCGGTATGCGGACAAAAAACTGAGCTGGAAACAGGCTTCTGGTACGGCACCGGATATGTGAGTTATGCCCTTAGCGTGGCCTTATCTGCTTTTAACCTGGCATGGTACTGGATTTTCTTTGGCATCAGCTGGAAAGACAATAGCATCCTGTATTGGCTGTTGATAAATGCCGGCATTGTACTGCTGGCTATGCCTTATCTGATGCGCTTATCAAGAGTGCTATACCTGAGCTTGTTTGTCCATTTTGACCCACAAGCCATACAACAGCCTGCCGCATCAGCACATGCATCACAAACCTGAATCAGGAGCTGATGCGCATGTCCTGTAATTTCAGCTGAACTGCTGAACGTCCATTCCAGTAATTTTCTTCAATAGTAAAGCAAATATCTACCGGCTTTTGCAGCCTCAACAGATCAAAATATGCTCCCATTTGAAAACCTACGACCTCCAGAGGGGGTAGCGTATTTCGCGTAATAGAGAACTTGAGATGATCATGCTTCAAGGGTTGAATATTTGCCAGGTTGGTTACCTTTTGCATGAGGAATACCGGAGGCTCATTATCCATCCCAAAAGGTTCAAATTGTTTGAGCAGCTGAATGAAAGATGGCGTGATATCTTCGGGTTGGATGACCGCATCAATATAAATGGTTGGCATAAGCTGTTCCTCTCGGATGGTTGAGGCTACCACCGATTCAAACGTTTCCTTAAATGCGATAAAATTTTCTTCTGCCAGCACCAGTCCGGCCGCATAATCGTGCCCGCCATAGCGTTCCAGCAAATGCCCGCAGGCATCTACTGCCTGATAGAGATTGAATCCTGGAACGGAGCGCGCCGACCCTGCCAACTTGTTCACAGCTGTCCACTCAGGCTCCTCGGCTGCCGTAAGCACAACGGTAGGTTTAAAATACCATTCCACCAGCCGCGAAGCCACAATACCGATAACGCCTTTATGCCAATGGGGTTGATATACCACAATGGTCTTACGCCTTTTTTCTTCCGGATGGCTTTCAATCCATTCCCTGGCTTCCTGTGCAATGTTGCGATCGTTTTCTATGCGCTGCTGGTTACGTTGGTGCAATTCGGCTGCCAATTCGCGCGCTTTGGGGAGATCTTTTTCCATGAACAATTCTACAGCCGTATGCGCATCTTTTATTCGCCCTGCGGCATTGATGCGCGGGGCCAGCATAAATCCCAGTTCGCGCATGCCCAATGTTTGCTCATGGCCAGCAAGGCCACTTACCTCTATCAATGCCTGCACGCCCGTGGAAGGATGAGCGTTGATGCGTTGCAAGCCAAGGCTTAGTAAAGTGCGATTTTCTCCGGTCAACGGCACGATATCGGCTGCGATGCTCAATGCCACCCGGTCTAAATAGGCCAGGATGTTCACTTCGGACTTCATATAGGCATGCAAGGCTTGAATTAACTTAAAAGTGATGCCACAGGCCGATAATTCGCTGTAAGGATAAACCTGCCCATCAGAGCGCTGAAGCAAAGGATTTAAAATACCATAGGCGTCCGGCCACACTGTACCCGGCAAATGGTGATCGCATACAATCACATCCATGCCGGCAGCTTTGGCATAAGCAATAGGTGATATATCTTTCATGCCGCAATCCAGCGTAATCAACAAACTGGCATTTGCAGATAAGGCACGATCTACAGCAGCAGTGGAAAGCCCGTATCCTTCCGTGAGCCGATCAGGAATATCAAAACAACATTTTGCACCACATTGCCTCAGAAAATCGCAGAGGATAGCCACAGAAGTGGTGCCATCTACATCATAATCTCCGAAAATAAAAATGGTTTGCTGCTGCTCAATGGCCTGGCAGATGCGCTGGCAAACCTTGTGCATGTCGGGCATGAGAAAGGGATCATGCAAATGTGAGAGGGCAGGTCTAAAAAAACGATACGCTGCATCGTATGTTTTAATGCCTCGCCGGATGAGCAACTGACACCAGAGGGGACGTATGCCTAATTGCTTTTGCAGGGCAAGAACCTCAGGCCAGGCCTCGTGTGTGGCATCAATGTGCCTGAATACCCAGCGTTTGGATAATACGTTTGACGACATGGGCAAAAACGATGTTGAAGCACATAATTAATATTCTCTATCTGTGGTAAACCTCACC
>JADGHY010000186.1 GCA_019683625.1 Thermoflavifilum sp.
TGTTTATCCTTTATCCCATACATAAGCCGCTTCGGTTGCAGGCTGTTGCACAGGTTTTGGCTGGGCCGCTTCTTCGTGATAGAGGCCATGTCCGGACGATAGATAGGTGTACATGGCAGGGATGACAAATAGAGTGAGAATCAGTGAGAAGATCACTCCGCCAACAATCACGATGCCCAAGGGTACGCGGCTGGTAGCTGAGGCTCCTAACGACAAGGCGATGGGCAATGCCCCGAGCGACATGGCCAAACTGGTCATCAGAATAGGCCGCAGCCGCATCGTGGCCGCCTCAATGGCGGCATCCCGTTTGGAAAGGCCCTGCTCCCGTTTTTTATTGGCAAATTCCACGATGAGGATGCCATTTTTGGTCACCAGGCCAATGAGCATGATCATGCCAATCTGGGAAAAGATGTTCAGGGTTTGATCGAACAGCCACAGGGAGATCAATGCACCGGCAGCGGCCAGGGGCACCGTAATCATGATGATGATGGGATCGATGAAACTTTCAAACTGGGCGGCCAGCACCAGGTAAATTAAAATCAGGGCAAAGACCAGGGCAAAGGAAATGCCCGACTGGCTTTCTGCGAAATCGCGCGAGGAACCGGAAAGTGAAGTCACAAAGGAATCGTCGATCACGCCTTCTTTTTTCAGTTGCTGAAAAATGCGCTGCATTTCGGCAATGCCATCGCCGATAGTTTTGCCGGGAGCCAGTCCGGCCGAGATGGTGGCCGATTTATAGCGGTTCCAGTGGTAGATTTGCGGGGGAGCCGTGGTTTCATGAATCTCTACCAGGTTATCGATCGGTACGGGCTGGCCGAGGTTGTTGCGCACGTAAATATTTTTCAGATCTGAGGGATCGTCGCGATAGGGCCGGGATAATTCCCCTATGATTTCATATTGCTTGCCGTTCATGGTAAAATAGCCATAACGTGTGTTGGCCAGTGCCAGCTGAAGGGTTTGCGAGATATCGGCAACGGACACGCCCATGCTGGTGGCTTTTTCCCGATCTATGCTCACGGTCAGCTGGGGCTTATTAAATTTCAAATCCACGTCTGTACCCTGAAACACGGGGTCTTGGGCAACTTCTTCCATGAAGCGGGGCAAAACCCGTTTTAATTTTTCAAAATCCAGGTTTTGCAAGACAAATGAAACGGGAAGTCCGCCCCGATGGCCCACCTGAATCGTTTGGGTTTGAACGGCATAAGCTTGTCCTTCCGTAAAATCGCGCATATGGGCATTCACGTAGTTGACAATATCCTGTTGGGAGCGGGTTCTGTCGGCAGGAGGCACCAGGGTCACATACATGAATCCCCGGTTTGCACCGCTGGAGCCCCCAAATCCCGGGGAGGTGACGCTAAGGATGATATGATGTTCGGGCACGGAATCCATCACGAATCGGATCAGGCGATCCATATATTTATCCATGTAATCGAAGGAGGTGCCTTCCGGGGCAGTTACGGTGAGGCGGAATTCGCTGCGGTCTTCCAGGGGAGCCAGTTCAGAAGGCAGATGCCGGTAGATGAGCGCAGAAATTCCCAGGCAGGCGGCCACAATCACCAGCGCCAGCCAGCGGTGGCGCATAAAACGGGTAAGGGATTGCCTGTATCCGTTTTCCATACCACGGAAGAATGGTTCTGTCTGGTTATAAAACTTGGAACGATGGAGGGTTTTGCGCGAAAGCAACACATTGAGCACGGGTGTAAGGGTAAGCGATACAAAGGCGGAAATCAACACAGCACCAGCCACTACGATGCCAAATTCCCGAAACAGTCTTCCCACCAATCCCTGCAGGAAAATGATGGGCAGGAATACAAAAGCCAGGGTGATGGACGTAGCCACCACTGCAAAGAATATTTCATCGGCACCTTCGCGTGCAGCCTGCAGTCGGGGCATGCCCGCTTCTAATTTTTTAAAGATATTTTCCGTAACTACGATACCATCGTCCACCACCAGGCCTGTGGCCAGCACGATGGCCAGCAGGGAAAGGATATTGATGGAAAATCCAAAGATGTACATGATGAAAAATGCGCCAATCAGCGAGACCGGAATATCGAGCAGCGGTCGCAGGGCAATGAGCCAGTCGCGGAAAAAGATAAAGATGATCAGCACCACCAGCAACAGGGCAATGATCAGGGTTTCTTCCACTTCCGAGATAGATTGGTTGATATAGCGGGTGGTGTCCCGGGCAATATCCACCTTAAAATCCTTCGGAATATCTTTTTTAATCTGGTTAAAACGCTTGTAGAACTCTTCTGCGATAGCCACATAGTTGGATCCGGGCTGAGGCACAAGAGCCAGGCCAATCATGGGAATGCCTTTTTCCTTCAGCACAGTTTCTTCGTTTTCGGGCCCCAGCATGGCGCGTCCAATGTCGGAAAACCGCACGATTTGTCCGTTTTGGTTTTTGATGATGAGGTTATTGAAATCTTTTTCCGTGAGCAGCCTGCCGGAAGTTTGGACGGTGAGTTCGGTAGCATTGCCGGTGATTTTTCCGGAGGGCAATTCCACATTTTCCCGATTGAGGGCCAATTCCACATCCTGCGGAGTGATACCGTAGGCAGCCATTTTTTCGGGGTCCATCCACAGGCGCATGGCATATTTTTTTTCGCCCCACACCTGGATGGTGCTCACACCGGGGATGGTTTGCAATTTTTCCATCAACACGTTTTCGGCATAGTCGGTCACTTCCAGCTGGCTTTTGGTATTGCTTTGCACGGTCATGGTGATGATGGCGTCGGAATTGGCGTCGGCTTTGGTAACCACGGGTGGGGCATCAATGTCCTGTGGGAGCTGGCGCACAGCCTGGGAGACTTTGTCCCGTACATCATTGGCGGCGGCTTCCAGGTCGGCACCCAGGTCAAATTCTACGGTAATGTTGCTTAATCCCTGGGCGCTTGTAGAGGAGATGCTTTTCACGCCGGCAATACCGTTGATGGATTTTTCGAGGGGCTCGGTGATTTCAGATTCAATGATGTCGGCGTTGGCACCGGAATAAGTGGTGCGGACATTAATCACCGGGGGGTCGATGGCTGGATAATCGCGCACGCCCAGGAATTTAAAGCCAATCACTCCGAATATCACGATGATGACATTCATCACGATGGCCAACACGGGGCGTTTGAGTGAAAGGGATGGTAAGCTCATGGCATTTGCACAATGCGTTTTATAAAACCTGGTTAATATGTAAAGGCACGCCCGGTCGGGCCTGCATCATACCGGTGATTAATACGGTATCGCCGGGCGAAAGGCCATGGGTAACCTGGATATAATCTTCCTGCCGGATTCCGGTTTGTATGCTCACAAAGCTGGCCTTGCCATGCCGGTATACCACCACTTGCTGGTCGCGCGTGGTGGGGATGATGGCTTGTGTAGGAATCATGAGCGCCTGTGGAATTTTTTTCAATACCAGCTTCACATCGGCATAAGCGCCGGGCAGCAGCTTTTGAGCAGGGTTAGGTACGCGGCATCGGATGCGCAGGGTACGGGTATTTTCATCAATTTGTGGCTCGATGGCATAGATAAAGCCCCGGAAATCCTGATCGTAACCAGCGGTACGGAAAATGATTGGCACGCGGGTATCGATCAGGGGTGCATATTTTTCCGGTACCGTGAAATCCAGCTTCAGCGGATCAATTTGCTGGAGGGTGGCAATCACGGTGGAGGGCGTGACCATGGCGCCCAGGCTCACATTGCGCAGGCCCACTACACCATCGAAGGGGGCATAGATTTCTGTTTTCCGAATTTGGGCTTCCACATTTCGGATATCGGCCTGGAGAGAAGCAATCTGGTTGCGGGTATTATCCACATCTTGCTGGCTGATGCCATTGATGGCCAGTAATTTTTCCTGGCGTTGCAGGGTAAGCTGTTGCAGAGAAAGCTGGGCTTGGAGTTTCTGGAGTTGAGCCTGCAAATCCCCATCAAATAGTTTCACCAACAGGGTGCCTTTTCGCACGTAACTATCTTCCCGGAAATTCAGCTGCGTGATTCGGCCACTTACTTCGGGCTGAAGGTTAATCCATTCGTTGCTCATCAAGGTACCGCTGGCATCAAGCGTTTGTTGGATAGGCTGAGGCTTCACTACAAAAACATCTACCTGCAACACACCTGACCCGCGCCGGGCAAGCAACTGTTGTTGCCTGAGCTGGCGATCTTTTTTTAGCTTATGGGCTACTAACCAACCGATAGCCGTTAAGCCAAGCAGGATAAAAATGAAAGATACGGCTGAAAACTTTTTCATAAACCCGAAAATGCTTTATAGATGGGAAATGCCTTTCGCAACGACGTGTTAACAAAATTAGCGAAATTGCCTCAGATAGCGGGTGATAGTTATATGAAATTAAACGAAGAGCGGTTATGCTTCCATGAATGTCCGGGAAAAAGCCATGAAAGCCCTTAAAATTTCAAATGATAGAAGGCCGGCAGCCCTTGTTACCG
>JADGHY010000187.1 GCA_019683625.1 Thermoflavifilum sp.
GGTAAATAAATTATACACATTTAATTCATCTCCTTCTGTAGCCACTTCATCCGTGGCCCTGTCCAGCAGATCATGTCCCAGGCGAAGGGTGGTGTTCAGCTTTCCCCATTGATGCTGCAAGGTGAGCAGCAGATTGGAGTTCACCTGGCGGTAATTGGTGCCATATTTATGCACAAAGCCTTGACCGTTATCGTCGTCCACATATTCACCGGGGATACCTTTGGGCCCGGGTGCTGTGGCCGTACGGTTGTCCTGATAAGCGTCAATGCCTAAGCGATAGGTGATATTCATCCACCCGAATGGCTGGTAGGAAAAATAGGAGCTGGCAATGATGTGGTTCACATAAGATTTGAATTTGTTGGTTGCGGCCTTATACCAGGCATTGCCATTGCCATAAGTTTTTTCCGTGCCTTCGGGGGTGAGATAATCGCGCACATCCCAGCGGGGCGCCCAATAGGTCATTTCTTCATTAAAGCGGTCGGCATCATAAAAGTTGCCACCAGCGTTGGCATATAAGATGGTAGTGCCTGTTTCCACCTGTTTGCTCAACACCAGCTTACCCGACAGTCGAGCTGAGATGTTTTGGTAGTAGGTAAACGGCAAAACCCCATTTTGCTTGAAATACGACAGGGATGATGACATAGAAGCTTTGTCGGTCCCGCCAGACAGGTTTAAGGTATTGCGAAACTGATTGCCATGGATATAGGCATGTTTATAGTGATCAAAAAGCTTAGCGGGGTGGGTAGGATCTTGTTTTCTGGCCTCTTCTACCGTTGGCCCCCAGTTGGGCCAGAAGCTGGTGGAGTCGTAAACGCCTGCATAGCCCTGGGTGTAGATGCTTTGTACTTTCGGGGTTTTATCAATTTCGTCGCGGCTATAGTTTGCGTCGTAGCTTACCCGCAACTGACCTGCCTTGGCAGATTTGGTGGTGATCACGATCACGCCGTTGGCTCCGCGCAAGCCATAGAGTGCAGTTGCAGCGCCGCCCCTCAGTACGGTGATGCTTTCAATATCATCTGGGTTGATATCGGCGGCACGGTTAGGCATTTGTACACCTCGCCCGCCGGTGGTGCCCAATACAGAGGTGGAGTTGTCTATGGGGATACCATCCACCACAAACAGCGGCTGATTGTTTTTACCCGGATCCAGCGAATTGATGCCGCGAATCAGGATGCTTGCACCCTGGCCAGGGCCGCCGCCTGTGCTGCCGATGGTGACGCCTGCCACACGCCCTTGCAGGGCATTCACCAGGTTAGGCTGGTGGGAAACAGTCAGTTCCTGTGCACTTACTTCTTGCGAGGCATATCCCAGCGACCGCACATCACGGCGAATGCCCAGCGCCGTAACCACCACCTGGTTCAATGATTGAGCCGCGGGATGCAAGGTAATCGTATAAGAACCGGCTTCCGTGAGGGGAATCGTTACCGGTTGAAATCCGATGGAGCGTACCTCAAGCTGGCGGGCATTTTCCGGAACTGTTAGCGTAAAATGCCCCTCGTCGTTGGTAGTGGTGCCTTGCTGGGTACCCGAAACCAGGATAGTGGCTCCGATCACGGGTTGACCGGTTTCATCTTTCACGCTGCCTTGAATACTTCGTTGGGCAAAAGCCCAAAGGGAAAGACATAGCATGAAGCCGCATAGGAGCATTTTTTTCATAGCAAGCATTTTAAATGGACCAGGGATGTTTTACTTTGGTAAATATATGGATTAAACTTTAATTTGTGCGGGAATTAATTTATTTTTTTCGCAAATCTCCTCATGCTTAATCCACCTGGTCAGGCAAAGCTGTTTTTCTTTAACGATTTTCAAGAGTCTGCATTGGTGCATTTTTGATAGCTTTGCCCTAAAGCAATGGAATAAGCTGATATGCCTCAATCAGAGATTCATCCTTCGGTAAGGCTCCTGTGGAAAATTTTTTTCATTGGGCTGGGTTGCTTTATCCTCATCTTGCTGTTGATTAACTGGGGTGTATTTGGGTATATGCCTGCTCTGAAGGATCTGGAAAATCCGCAGGCAGCGCTGGCTTCGGAGGTATATGCTTCGGATGGCACGCCAATGGGCAAATATTATTTGCAAAATCAGGATCGCACCTACTGTGAGTTTAAAGATATTTCTCCCAATGTGATTCATGCGTTGATTGCCACGGAAGATGTGCGTTTTTATCAGCACAGTGGCATTGACCCTAAGGGTACCATTGCTATTCCCTTTTATTTGCTGATGGGTAAAAAGCGAGGTTCCAGCACCATCACGCAGCAGTTGGCATTCAATTTATTTAATGGCCACCGGGCCAGCAATCCCATTATTCGTGCTTTTCAAAAGCTAAAGGAATGGATACTGGCTGTTAAGCTGGAACGCTATTTTACCAAAGATGAAATTTTAGCGCTGTATTTGAACACGGTTCCCTTCAGTGAAAATGTGTATGGAATTAAAAATGCGGCGCGTACTTTTTTCAATAAAAATCCGGATGCCTTAGATGTAGATGAGGCGGCTACTTTAATTGGCATGTTAAAAGGGACTACGCTGTATAATCCCCGTCGCAATCCTGTAGCTGCACTGAACCGGCGCAATACGGTTATTGAGCGGATGGCCGATGCTGGCTTTCTTACCCGGGCGCAGGCTGCAGCTTATGAAGCACAACCCATACGTTTGCAGTATAACAAGTTAGACCACAACGATGGCATTGCCCCTTATTTTCGGGAATATATCAAAGAAGCTATCCTGAAACCCTGGTGTGCCACGCATAAGAAAGCCGATGGCTCATCGTATGATTTATACCGGGATGGGCTGCGCATTTATACTACGATTAATCCCCGAATGCAACAGTATGCCGAAGAGGCCGTGGCCAGGCATCTTTCCGATTTACAAAAAGTTTTCAATGCACAAGCCTATATCAAAAATGGTGCTGTTTGGAAAAATCATCAGGATGTGTTGATCGATGCCATGAAATCATCAGATCGCTGGCAAGCCATGAAAGATGCGGGCATGAGTGATGCGGAAATCGAACAGTTTTTTTATCACCAAAAAGTACCAATGAAGGTATTTGCCTGGAATCGTTCGGTGAATGGCATTCGCAATACCATCGATACGGTGATGACGCCCATGGATTCCATCAAATACATGCAGCAATTTTTGCAATGTGGCATGTTGGTCATGGATCCCGAGAGCGGTGAAGTAAAAGCCTGGGTGGGCGGAGATGATTTCCGGTATTTTAAATACGATCATGTAAACATCAATACCAAACGGCAGGTGGGTTCTACCATCAAGCCCTTTTTATATTATCTGGCCATTGCCAATGGATTTACGCCTTCGACGATCGTGCCTAATTTACCCGTAGTATTTCCTGATTTTAATAACTATAGTCCGCATAATGCGGAAAATGATACAGCCACATATGTAACGCTTGCCGATGCGCTGGCCGAGTCGCTGAACAATGTAGCAGCCTATCTGATTAAAATCATTGGCCCTGCAACATTTGCTGATTTTTTGAAGCACAAGATTGGCATTCAAAGTCCCGTACCGCCTTATCCTTCGATTGCGTTGGGATCGCCCGATATTTCGGTATATGAAATGGTGAGGGGTTATACCATTTTCCCGGATAAAGGCATTTTAACCGAACCCCTGATGATTACACGCATCGAAGACCGCAATGGCAATATTCTGCAATCTTTTGCTCCGCAAAAGCGGGATGTGATTAATGAACGTGATGCTTATACGATGGTGCAGATGATGGAAGGGGTGGTGAATCGTGGCACGGGTGCGCGTTTGCGTTATCGGTTTGGATTTACCGGAGAGATGGCTGGCAAGACGGGCACCACTAACGATTATACCGATGGATGGTATATTGGCTTTACGCCGCAGTTGTTGGCAGGGGTATGGGTGGGCTGCGATCATACTTTTTTGCATTTTACCACACTGGCCAATGGGCAGGGAGCCAATACAGGCTTACCGGTCTGGGGGTATTTCTTTCAGAAGGTATTTGCAGATCCCACACTGGGTATCAGCCAGAGTGCTAGTTTTGAGCCACCGGCCTCATATCAGAGCTCACCCTTAACGGCACAGCCTTATGGCCAGCCCGGCGGGACTGCTGCCGATGAGCCCAATGTGCCACAGGCTCAAAATCTGGGGAGTGGTACGGCAAGTGATTATTTGCATCCGGAACAAAACGCCACACAGGCAGCCGAACAAAAGGATCCGCGCAAGCCCAAGGCGCTGATGCCCCCACCCCATGATAACCGTCATCCTTGAAAGGCCAGCCTTTGGCTTTGTTAACCCTTTGCACGCTATACATGCTGGGTTATTAAGTGAATAGATGTTTTAATTCCAATATCATGTTAGCTAAGATTAATCCTATTGAAACAGAAGCCTGGAAAGCACTTCAGGAACATTTCCTACAGATGCGTAAGGTACATATGCGCGATCTGTTTGCCCGTG
>JADGHY010000188.1 GCA_019683625.1 Thermoflavifilum sp.
GTGCGGATGAGCCTCAGCAGATATGCAATAGGCCGTTGATAAATGGCGTTAATGGGTTAAACCTTTTTGCTGTGCGTAAACTTGTTTTAAGTATTTTTTGCATTTCCCTGGCCTTTGTTGCCTTTGCCCAGAATAATCCTGCCCCGATTGTGGGTAAGCCCGCCAAAAATTATTTGTTATACAATCGCGATGGGCAGGAAGTATATCCGCATGAATTTTCGGGTGGTTTTCGGTTAAATACCAACGGATGGAATGCCTTTCTGGAGCTGGGCCGGCGGAAAAACGAATTGTTCACCAATATTTACCAATTTGAAGTCGGGGAAACGAAATCACCCAAAGAACGCAAATCTGCCAATCCTATTGGGGTAGATTTTTTTGGAAATGTTTACACCACACATCCTTATGTGTATGGCAAGCAGAATATCTTTTATCAGGCCAGATTGGCTATAGGCCAGCGTTATCTTATCGGCACCAAGGCCAATAAAAACGGGGTAGAGGTTTCTGCCCTTTATCTGGGTGGCTTTTCCATGGGCATTTTGCGGCCTTATTATCTGCAGGTATATATTGATTCATCCAGCAATGCCACAGAATATATCCGCTACACGGGATCCAACAAAAGCCAATTTCTGGATGCTTATAACATTTTGGGTGGAACGGGATTGCAAAAGGGATGGGATGAGTTGAAATGGGTACCTGGCCTGTATGCCCGTGTGGGTATGCGGTTTGACTGGGCAGCATTCAATTCCATGGTGAGCGCTGTGGAAGTGAGTGCAAGCGGGCAATATTATTTCCAGGATATTGCCATCATGGTGGATAATAAACCTCAGAAATTCTTTTTCAACGCTTCGGTAGGATTGATTTTTGGCAAGAAATGGTAAACGATTTCCTTTTATACACTTCTCATGATAAACATGTTGGGTATGGAAACGACGCAAATCCAAGCAGAACCTAAACAGAAAAAACCAGACTGGCTACGGGTGAAATTGCCTGTAGGAGAAAATTATCGGCGAGTGAGGCAAATTGTAGATACCCATAAACTTCATACGATTTGCGAAAGTGGCAATTGCCCCAATATGGGCGAATGCTGGGGAGCAGGCACAGCCACTTTTATGATTTTAGGGAATATTTGCACCCGAAGCTGTGGTTTTTGTGCAGTGGCCACAGGCAGGCCTTTGCCGGTAGATTGGGATGAACCACAGCGGGTAGCCGAGGCCATTTACCTCATGAAAATTAAACATGCTGTGATTACCTCGGTGGATCGGGATGAACTGCCCGACGGGGGCTCTATTATCTGGTACAATACCATTCGGGCCATTCGAGCCCTGAATCCGGAAACCACGCTTGAAACCCTGATTCCCGATTTTAAGGGCAATTGGGATAACCTTCAGCGCATCATTGATGCAGCTCCGGAAGTGGTATCGCATAATCTGGAAACCGTAGAACGGCTCACCCGTAAGGTGCGGATACAGGCTAAATACCATCGCAGCCTGGAAGTGATTCGCAGGTTAAAACAGGCTGGCATGCGCACCAAAAGCGGCATCATGTTAGGCCTGGGCGAAACCAAGGAGGAAGTGCTGCAGGCCATGGAAGACCTCCTGCACAACGGATGCGATGTGCTTACCCTGGGCCAATACCTGCAACCCACTCCCCATCATCTGCCTGTGGAACGTTATGTGCATCCCGATGAATTTGCAGAATACCGGGAGATAGGCTATCAGATGGGATTTGACTACGTGGAAAGTGGTCCCCTGGTGCGCTCTTCCTATCATGCCGAAAGACACGTGCATCCCCGGAAATCTGCACCTCAATCCTGATATCGGCTGTTTTCGTTTCGTTAATAGCTGCTATTCAGCAGGCAATGTTGTATTTTGCAGCCGTTTTCATTTTGCACCATCTGCCTTTGATCTCATGAAAGGAAAACCACTGTTTTCTCGCCTGCAGCGTTGGATTTTCGCCCTATCCTTATTCTTCCTGTTGATCATGACCCTGGCCAGGCTGGCCATGTATCTGTATTTCCGGCACCTCTCCATCAGTCAGCCTCAATTTGCGGCCGTCATGTGGATGGGCATCCGATATGATATGCGGGAAATAGGTATCATGGCTATATGGATGATTGTGTTAGCGGCTTTTCCTTTTCTGCATCCCTTTCGCAGCACATTGGGAAAGCATGTGTACTTCGGAATCTGGCTGATTGCTTTAATTGTTTTTTCCATTTTCTATGTGGTTGATATTGCCCATTTTGCGTATTTGCATGTACGCTTAAATGCACACGTGCTTGAATTTCTGCAAAATCCGCGCACTTCTTTAGGCATGATCTGGGAAACTTATCCGGTGATCTGGATGTTGATGGGTGTGCTCATATTTGTGGGATGTTGTTTTCAATATGTACGTTACACTTATCGGAGAATTGCCTTGAGACCAGAAGCAGGGAAGCGCCTGAGCTGGCTGCGGTCGGGTATATTATTTTTATTTTTCGGCGGGTGGATATTCGGGCGTCTTGGCCAGTTTCCATTACGGTGGAGCGATGCATTCACGCTAAAAGGTGATTTTAATGCACAGATAGCCTTAAATCCTTTCCAGAGCTTTTTTAGTACATTAGCCTTTCGCAATTCCACCTTCAATACTGAGAAAGCAAGACACTATTATAGCCTGATGGCGGCTTATCTGGGGGTAAATCATCCGGATAGTGTCAGTTTAAATTATGAACGGGTAATACCGGAAGACACTACCAGGCCTGCGTTACATCCTAACATTGTGCTGGTCATCTGCGAAAGCTTCAGCGGCTATAAAAGTTCACTTTGGGGAAATCCTTTGCATACCACACCATTTATCGATAGCATAGCCAGGCATGGCATTTTTTTCGATCATTGCTTTACACCCAGCTTTGGTACGGCAAGAGGAGTTTGGGCAGTGATTACGGGCCTGCCCGACGTGGAAGTACATAAGACGGCGAGTCGCAATCCGCAGATTGTTGATCAACATACGATTATCAACGCTTTCAAAGGCTATCGGCGTTTTTATTTTATCGGGGGAAGCACCAGCTGGGCCAATATCCGGGGCTTGCTGGACAATAATATCGATAGCCTCCGCATTTACGAGGAAAAAGATTACAGCGCACCTCGGCTGGATGTATGGGGCATCAGCGATAAGAACTTGTTTCTCGAAGCCAATAAAGTGTTGCGGCAGCAAACACGTCCATTCTTTGCCATTATTCAGACGTCCGATAATCATCGTCCTTATTCCATTCCTGAGGAAGACTTGCGGTATTTTCACAAAGTGCATTATCCTCTGGATACGTTGAAGAAATACGGTTTCTTTTCCAACGAAGAATTAAATGCTTTTCGGTATTTTGATTTTTGTGTACACACATTTCTGGACAGCGCCAGCCGTGAGCCTTATTTCTCCCACACCATATTCGCCTTCATCGGTGATCATGGCATCAATGGTGATGCAGGGAACATGTTTCCCCGGGCATGGACTGATGAACGGCTGACAAGCGAACATGTGCCTTTTATCGTCTATGCACCTGCACTCATCAAACCTGAACGCCATAGCATGATTGCCTCACAGGTAGATGTATTGCCCACCCTGGCCGGCCTGGCTAATGTTTCCTACCACAATTACACACTGGGAAGAGATTTATTGCATCTGCAGGATACCGCTCATAACATGGCTTTTATCATTGAGCGTGACAATGATCAGATGGGATTGGTGAATAGCCAATATTATCTCAAACAATCTATTCATCAGCCCGATCAATACCAGTTTGTTTCCATTCTAAACAACAATCCCATCCCTCAGAATGCTTATACAGATTCGGTATTTCAGGCGATGCGCAAGTGGATGTATGCTTTTTATGAAACAGCGCGCTACATGACTTATCACAACAAAAAGCAAAAGCAGGTGCACTGAAGATAAGTTTAATATTATCGTTTCCAGCGACGCATGATTTCCTGCTGAGCTTCTCTTTGTTTAATGCTTTCGCGTTTGTCGTATATCTTCTTCCCTTTTACCAGCGCAATTTCCATTTTTGCCCATCCTTTTTCATTGATGAAGATGCGCAGTGGCACAATGGTGTAGCCTTTTTCCTGAATGGCATTTTTTAATTTTCTCAACTCTCGTTTCTGCAACAACAGTTTTCTTTCCCTTAGCGGATCATGATTGGTGTAAGTGGCATTTTTATATTCAGCGATGTGGAGGTTTTTTACAAACAATTCATCACCCTGAAAATAACAGAAACTATCATTAAAGCTTACCTTTCCCTCGCGGATAGATTTGATTTCAGAGCCCGTGAGCACCATTCCAGCGATATAGCGATCCTTAATTTCATAGTGAAACCAGGCTGAACGATTGGTGATTTCCATAGTAAACCAGATGATGGATTTTACTTGCTGAAGAGCAAAAGCAGCTCAC
>JADGHY010000189.1 GCA_019683625.1 Thermoflavifilum sp.
GGCGGGAGGGGGTTCGTGGAAGGTTTAAACAAAAAACATCCCGAACACAAAGCCAGCATGGTGGTTGTGAGCAGGCTGATTATCCGGATGTGAAACAATGATCTTCGCATATTATTCCCATTCAATAGTGGCCGGCGGCTTGGAGCTGATGTCGTACACCACGCGGTTGATGCCTTTAACCTGGTTAATGATGGCATTGGATACTTCTGCCAGGAATTCGTCGGGCAACCTAGCCCAGTCGGCCGTCATCCCATCCCTTGAGGTCACGGCGCGCAAGGCAACCACGTATTCGTAGGTGCGCTCATCGCCCATCACACCCACAGTTTGCACGGGCAGCAAGATGGCTCCTGCCTGCCACACTTGATCGTAAAACCCTTTTTCCCGAAGGGCATCCACAAAGATAGCATCGGCCTGTTGGAGGAGCTGCACCTTCTCTGGGGTCACTTCGCCCAGGATGCGGATGGCCAGCCCAGGGCCCGGGAAGGGGTGACGATGCAAGATCTGCGGATCAATGCCCAACGTTTCACCCACCCTTCTCACTTCATCCTTAAACAACATGCGCAAGGGTTCTACGAGCTTAAGCTGCATCTTTTCGGGCAATCCACCCACGTTATGATGGGATTTGATGGTTACCGAAGGGCCATTGACCGATACGGATTCAATGACATCGGGATAGATGGTGCCCTGCCCTAGGAAATGGGCTTGCGGAAAGGCTTTTGCCTCCTGTTGAAAGACTTCGATGAAGGTGTTGCCAATACGTTTGCGTTTTTCTTCAGGATCTGAAATGCCTTTCAAGCGGGCAAAAAACAAGGCGCTGGCATCTACCCCTTTCACATCCAATCCCATGTGATGATAAGCCCTCATCACCTGCTCATATTCCTGCAGGCGCAGGAGACCATGGTTGACGAAAATGCCGTGTAGCCTGTGGCCAATAGCCCGGTGGATGAGCATGGCAGCCACCGTGGAATCAACCCCTCCGCTTAGGGCCATGATCACCTGATCGTCGCCTACCTGTTCCCGGATCCGGCTGGTGGTTTCTTCGATGAAAGACTGGGGCGTCCACAAGCCTTTGCAACCACAAATCAGAAAAAGAAAATTCCGGATGACGGTTTTCCCCTCTGTAGAGTGCATCACTTCCGGATGGAACTGGAGGCCATAGAGGGGATGCTGGCTCTGGCGGGCCCGGAAGGCCGCCACGTTGATTTGTCCTGTGCTGGCGATGGGTTCGAAGGAGGAAGGCAGCTGCACAATGGTATCGGCATGGCTCATCCACACCTGAGAAAAGCTGCTCATACCCTGCCAGAGCGGATCTTGAGCAGTAAGTTGCAATACAGCCCGGCCATATTCCCGATGTTGGCTTCGGGCCACGCTGCCGCCCCATGTTTGGGCCATGAGCTGGGCTCCATAGCAAATGCCTAATATTGGCCTTTGGCTGGCCCATGCCTGGACAGGCGGGTGCGGGCTGCCCGCATCATTTACAGAAAATGGGCTGCCTGACAGGATAATGCCTTTCACCGTGTTGTCTATCAAAAGAGGGCGCGTACAGGGTACAATTTCACCATAAACCTGACATTCGCGTACCGCACGGGCAATAAGCTGGGTGTATTGGCTACCGAAGTCAACAATCAGGATCTTTTCTTGCATTTGGGTGCAAACCTACAGGAAATTTGGGAAGCTGTGCGCATTTCCTGACCATTTCAGATGGAGTTGACCTACGCGAAGCTTCATGTTTTTTGGCATTTATGGACGCCAGCCCCATCTGAGGCCGGCATAATAATTCCTTGCCGGAGCGGGGTTATAATATCTTCCCCCGGCGGCATTGACATCATCGCCAAGGCTGTACAATCGGTTAAGCAGGTTGTTCACACCCGCATAAATCGTCAATCCATACTTATCACCCCATGCCCATTGGTGTTGGATTTTGAGGTCGATGACATCATAACTCCGGCCGTAGGCACTATTGGCATCGTTCAATGGAATGGCCTGGGTATGGTTCCAGTTCAAGAAAGCGCTGGCATATTTTTCCCACTGAACATACACACCACTCACCCAGGTAAATGGCGATACGCCGGGAATATGTTTGCCGGTGTAGTCGTGCCCCAGGGGTGCATAACCCTGGTAACGATAGTCGGTGAGGGAAAGGCTGGTGAACAATTGGGTCGAGAAGGATTGGCTGGTCTGTTCAGGCATGAGGATATAGCTCAGATAAGCTTCCAGTCCGCGTTGACGGGTTTTGCCTGCGTTGATGAAATAATCGGCCCCGCTGCTATCGCGTTGCTGGCTAATGCTCTGTTGCAGGTTGAACTGGTAGGCATTTAATTCCCAGCTCAGCCGTTGGCGCAGGGCATATCCCTTCCATCCTAATTCATAATTATAGCCCGATTCAGGTTTCAGGTCAGGATTCAGGATATTGGTGGAAGGTAGCAGCTCCGACAGCGTAGGCGGGGAAAAACCTTTGCTGATGTTGGCATACACAGACATGCGGGAGCCGGGAAAGGTTTTTAGCACGGCCACCCGGGGCGACCAGTTGCTGTGAAAATCCACATTCCACACGGTGAAAGGTTCTGGATAGAAGCGGTGAAAACTCAGCGAGCTCTGCTGCAGGCTTAATCCGGCCACCAGGTTCCATCCCGAGGGCAGGTGTATATCCACTTGGGCAAATACCAATCCCTGCACCAGGTTTTCCTGATAATGGGTTTGCAGCGTATCAGGTTGTCCCTGCTTATTGCCGTAATCTTCGATGCTGAAAAAGCCCTGTTGCCATTCGGTGCCCAGGGTGGCCACCAGTTGTGTGTGGGAGAGATTGCGGGTGTACTGCATAACCGTGCGCAGGCCGGCGTGTGGCTCTTTGCGGTATTCCACATTGCGAAAAGTAGGGTTAAACAGGTCGGTATAGGCCAGGTACACAGCCGTTCTGTTGTCCAGTCCACTGCCAAGCTGTTGGGTGAAGTGAAAACCTGCGATAAAATTTTGCTGGTCGATGGCAGCATGAGCGCTATCGGCCGAAGGATAAGGCCCACTGGCTGGCCTAGCCATGCGAGGGTTTTTTTGCATTTCGGCGGCTGTAAGTCCACCCGGAGTTTGGTAAAAGAGATGGGTATAATGCAGCCACAGATCGGCCTGTTGATGATTCCGGGTATGCCAGATGGATTCATAATTGGCGGTATGTTGCCAGGAATGGGTATGGTCGCGGTATCCGGCCGACCGGAAAAAACTGTAGCTGGCATATTGCCGATGCGCTGCACTGCCCCAAAAGCCTTGGGCGGTAAGATGATGCGTCTGATAGCTGCCTGTCTCACCTTGAATATAGGCAGCAGCAGAACTATCCGCATCAGTTTGCAGCGGACTTTGGATCAACATCACCCCTCCGATGCCTGCACCATAAACGCTGGCAGCGGGTCCTTTGATCACCTCAATGGCACCATAATCGCTAAAGGCTAGCTGATTGAGGTAAGTATCTCCTCCGGGGCCGGTAAGGGGGATGCCGTTGTAATAAATTTTCACTTCGCGTACGCCAAAAGGAGCGCGGATGGAGCTGCCGCGGATGTTGAGCCGATAGCTGGAAGGAGAGCGCTGTTCCATGCGGATGCCCGGAAGCGTGTTCAGGGCAGGCAAGGGACTGTTGGCAGCAAAGGCATGCAGTCGGGTGTTGCTGAGTATAGCCAGCGGCACAGGCTGTTGAAGCCAGGGCTGCTTTTCTTCAAAGGCCTGAATCACCACCTCCTGCAGCTGATGGGACCGTGAAAGGGTGTCGGCTGCAGACGAGCTTTGCTGTATCTGGGCCATAGCCCGTGAAGCCACAAGGCAGATGAAGAATAGGCCATAGTACCAGGCATTATGTAGGTTGAGCCTATGCATATTGGATAGCATACAGCTGCAAGTTTACGTTTCCTTTCGGGAAGATCGTAGGGATTTGTAGGTTATGCCAGCATAAACGCCCAGCTCCAGTAGGCCTGGCGATGCAGGGAAGCCTGAGGCCATTGTCCCCAATGCAAGTTATCTTGTCCGGCCTGCATTTCATCGAACAAGGTCACTACGGTTTTGGCCAGGCTATCGCATATCCATTGCTGAAGCGGCTCGGGCAAATGGGTCAGCAAACCTTCATGGAAGGGCTGCGCGAGGCGAACGGCGTAAAGTTGATCTTCCACGATAGCCCATTCGCTTACCTGAAAATCATATCCCAAAAAAGCCTGCAGTTTTTGCGCTTTAGCTACGATTTCTTCTATTTGTGCTGCGGTGAGCGAGAATTGGGCCTGGTAACGCTGGTGTGCCGGCAAGTTAGGATGGAAAGGAATCACCTGGGCTTCTTTACCAATGGCAAAACACCTATAATACGCCTGCCAGGGAAGCTTTTGCTGAAGCATCATCACCTGGGTGCCGGTAAGCGGGTGGAGGCGATAAAATG
>JADGHY010000190.1 GCA_019683625.1 Thermoflavifilum sp.
GTTATGAACACCTACAACCGTAAGCCCGACGCAAAATATACCCAGCGTACCTATAAGCCCGTGGAAAGTATGATGTGGAAAAATAAATTTTAAAAACGATCTTTCCTATCCTTTGCTCATCAGAACGTTCACACGGGGATGGTGAAATTTCTCTTATCAGGTTTCAGCAACAATTTATAAAAATAATCAGCCATTGCCGCTATGGCAATGGCTGACAGGTGTTTGACAAGTTTTTAAAGCTTAGAGGTGGGCCTGAATCTTTTTTTCCAACACGGATCTGGGTACGGCACCAATCTGACGATCCACCACCTTGCCGTTTTTGATGAATAAGATGGCCGGAATGCTGGTGATGTTGTATTCCATCGAAAGCTGCGGATTATGATCCACATTTACTTTTCCGACTTTCACCTTCCCTTCGTAGTCGCGTGCGAGTTCTTCGATGATGGGACCAATAGCCCGGCAGGGGCCACACCATTCTGCCCAGAAATCAATGACATGCAGCTGATCAGACTGCAACACTTCTTCTTTAAAATTGGCATCTGTGAATTCTAAAGCCATAATGCAAATGTTTTAAATGAATACGCAATTTACAAATTTCTGCCGGCCTTACCCATTGTGAATTGTGACCTGAGCGTCAATTTTTGCCTGCTCCAGAAACTGGATCAGTTCATCATTGAGTTCTATGTGCCGATTGGCATGGAGTTTTACCCTATTTGCATGCAATTTGTCATCAATTTGAATATACAGGGGAACCCTGCCGGGATGGGCCTGCACATGGTGACTGAAAAATGCAACCATTTGTTCATTGATATCGGCCGGAGTGAGATAAAGCGTCACACTGCGCGTGAGTTTATGCTTGACTTCTTCCAGCAAACAAATCTGCTGAACAAAAAATTCATAATTGCCCTGGTAGCGAGGTTTCACTACGCCCTGAATATACACGCAAAGGCCCGGCTCCAGAAAGGCTTTGAATTTCAGATAGTCATCGCCAAGCAATACAATATCGGTTTTTGCCGTATAATCTTCCAACACCATAGTGCCAAACTTGTTACCTTTTTTGCTGGTGCGATGAGCTGCTTCTGCAATGAAACCTGCAATCCGGAAATTCGTTTCTTTTCCGTTGCCGTTAGGTTGTTCATTCAGCTGCTGGATGAATTGATTGAGTTCTTCCAGAGGCGTGATGGGATAATGACTGAGTTCAAAACGATAATGGTCGAGCGGATGACCTGAAATATACACCCCAATGACTTCTTTTTCTTTCTCCAGCTGTTCAATCAACGACCAGGGCTGGCAATCGGGTAGCTGGGGCGCGGGTGTTTCATCCACAACCTGCTCGCCAAACAGGGATGCCGATTGCTGAATGGCCGTGGCCTGATGCTGCGAGGCATAGCGGATTATTTTTTCGAGTCCCGTGCTCTGATCCCGATCTGATTTGTAAAAATATTGAGCACGATGCACATCCGTGAAACAATCAAAGGCGCCCGACATGGCCAGGCATTCCAAGGCCTTGCGATTGGCATGACGGGTACCTACCCGTTTCACCAAATCAAATACCGAACGGAAATGCCCATGTGCCGTTCGTTCCTGCAAAATAGCTTCCACCACCGCTTCGCCAACCCCTTTGATGCCGGCCAGCCCAAAACGAATTTCTCCTTTTGCATTTACGGCAAATCCCTTATCAGATTCATTGATATCGGGCCCTAGTACCTTGAGTCCCATGCGCTTGCATTCTTCCATGAAAAAGGTAATCTTCTCGATGCTGCTGGCATGATTCAGCACAGACGCCATGTATTCAGCCGGGTAATGCGCTTTCAGATAAGCCGTTTGAAAAGCCACAAAGGCATAACAGGTAGCATGGGATTTGTTGAAGGCATAAGAGGCAAAAGCTTCCCAATCACCCCATATCTTTTCACAAATCTTCAGATCATGGCCATTGCGTTTGCATCCTTCGATAAATTTGGTTTTCATCTTGTCGAGCACGGCCTTCTGCTTTTTGCCCATGGCCTTGCGCAGCGTATCGGCATCTCCTTTGGAAAAGCCCGCTAATTTCTGCGACAGCAGCATCACCTGTTCCTGATATACAGTGATGCCGTAGGTTTCTTTCAGGTATTCCTCCATTTCGGGAAGATCGTAAGTAACAGGATCCAGTCCCAGCTTGCGGCGGATGAAATCGGGAATATATTCCAGTGGCCCGGGTCGGTATAAGGCATTCATGGCAATCAGGTCATCAAACTTATCGGGCTTCAGCTCCCGGAGATATTTTTGCATGCCGGGACTTTCAAACTGAAAGGTACCATTGGTTTCTCCTTTTTGATACAGCTCATACGTTTTAGGGTCATCCAGGGGAATATGGTCAATATCAATTTCCTCGTGGTGATTTTTCCGAATCATCTCCAGGGTTTGCTTGATGATGCTAAGGGTCTTCAATCCCAGAAAATCCATTTTGATGACACCGGCATGTTCAATGATGCTGCCTTCATACTGGGTGATGAGCAAATCTGTTTCTTTTGAAGTGCAAACCGGAATGAGTTCGGTGAGATCGGTAGGGGCAATGATGATGCCTGCTGCATGGATGCCGGTATTGCGTACCGAGCCTTCGAGGATGGCTGCTTCTTTGAGCACGGAAGCCCGCAAATCATGTCCAGCAGCTATTTCACGAAGTTGCTTTACGGCATCAATTTCCTGAGGACGCAAACCTTCTTTTTCGATGAGCCCGTCCGAACCTTCAATCGGCGCCTGGAGCAAGCGCTTCAGGCTAATGCCCGGCCGTTCCGGCACCAGGCGGGCCAGCGCATTGGCCTCCGGCAATGGTAAATCGAGTACTCGGGCCACATCCTTGATACTCATCCGGGCAGCCATGGTGCCATAAGTAATGATTTGTGCGACCTGATTCCGACCATATTTTTTCACCACATAATCGATGACTTTTTGCCGGCCTTCATCATCGAAATCGGTATCAATATCGGGCATGCTTTTGCGATCCGGATTCAGAAAACGTTCAAAGAGCAGGTTGTATTTGATAGGATCAATATTGGTGATGCCAATACAATAGGCCACCACCGAGCCTGCTGCCGATCCGCGTCCTGGGCCAACAAATACCCCTAAATCGCGGGCGGCTTTGATAAAATCAGATACAATCAAAAAATACCCTGCAAAGCCCATTTTCTCAATGGTTTCCAACTCAAATGCAATGCGTTGTTCAATTTCAGGGGTGAGTTCGTGGTATCGCTTGCGGGCACCTTCATAGGTCAGATGCCGGAGATATTGATCCTGTGTGAGAAAGCCCTGGGGAAGCGGAAAATGTGGCAACAGAATCTGTCTTTTCAAATCCAGCAGCTCCACTTTATCCACAATCTCATTGGTATAATCAATAGCCTCGGGTACATCGGCAAAAAGCCGGTTCATTTCTTCGGTGGTCTTCAGGTAAAACTGATCGTTGTAAAAAGCAAAACGCTTGTTGCGCACCACCACATCATCGTCGGTGAATTCCTTGATGGCAGGTGTGCTTTTCTTTTCACCGGTATTGATGCACAGCAAAATATCATGGGCGTTGTAATCATCCTGATCCACATAATGAGCATCATTGGTGGCAATTGTTTTCACCTGATATTTTTTTGCCCATTTCAATAATACGGCATTCACCCTATCTTGTTCCGGAATGCCATGGCGTTGCAATTCAATATAATAATCGTCGCCGAAGATATTCAGCCACCAGCGAAACTCCTGTTCGGCTTGTTCTTCGCCTTTTTTTAAGATCATCCGCGGAACAGATGCTGCCAGGCAACAAGTCGTGGCAATGAGCCCTTCATGATATTGCTCAATTAAAGATTTATCAATACGTGGATATTTTCCATATAATCCTTCGATATATCCAAGGGAACATAATTTCACCAGGTTGCGATAGCCCTGTTCATTCTTAGCCAACAGCACCTGATGGTAGCGTTGATCGCGTTCTTCCCGGGTAAACTGGCGTTTAAAACGATCTTCCACCACATAAAACTCGCAACCCACGATGGGTTTTACCTTCAGGCGTTGATCCTGTGGATCGTCGGGATGCAGTTTGTGTTGATAGGCTTCGGCTACAAACTGAAATACGCCAAACATATTCCCGTGATCGGTGATGGCCAAAGCCGGCATCTGATCGGCAATAGCTTTCTGATATAATTGCGAAATGGCCGAAGCACCATCGAGCAAAGAATATTGCGTATGAACATGCAAATGCGAGAACTTAGGCATGGCTTAAATGATTAAACAGGATGCAGGGATCTAATCACAAAAATCCTATTTCATCTGCAATAATCAAAACCTGCCAGGCGTTTGTGTTTTCAGCTGAGCGTCAAGAATTCATAAATCAATGTTGTTTATATTTGTACAGTAAACAGTAAAACATTGCTT
>JADGHY010000191.1 GCA_019683625.1 Thermoflavifilum sp.
GTCTTATAAGGAACTCCCTGGTGCAATAACGATTGTGGTGTATCGGCAATCACAAGTTTGCGCATCAGGCTATCCTGGATATCATAACTCACCTGATTGATTAAAAAATTTTTCCCGGTATTTACAAAATAAGTAACCGAAGCTTTTTGTTTTTTGATATGCGCTTCATAATGCGTGGAAGCACGAAAATATCCCTGATTCACCAGATAATCCTCCATATTCTGAGCGGTCTTGCGGGCCTGATTTGAATCATAAATCACCGGAGGCTTTAACCAGTTTTTGTTGATCAACCAACCCAATAACCTGCTGCTTTCTTTGGTGGAATCATAATGATTATACAGCCATAATCCTATGCGAGCAATGCCTAATGTTTTGTAATTTGGGGTTTGCAACAGGATAGAAGATGAGTTCAAATCATTGCGGATGTTTTCTTTTTCCGTTTTGGTGAGATAGTCCCCTTTTAAGCGAATGGTGTTGCTGATGAGCAATGCCTGATTCTGTGCAAGATACTTGGTATTGGAACAGGAATTGATGAAAATGAGCAAACAGATGGATACACACCACAGACAGGGTTTTATGAGGAAAGAACGAAAAATACCTAATCTGGTAGTCATGCCTGCGCGTGTATGCCGTGAATAAACTGATATATTTTTTATTTCTATCGGATGAGGACGCTCTGGTAAAATAAGACCTGATCCAGCATCCCGATAAGTGTTTAATTTTACTTCTTCACAAAAACAATACCTCTTGGTTTCAAAGGCGCAAATTAAAGAGATTCGGTTACTCCATTTAAAAAAGCATCGGGAACAACATGGATGTTTTCTGGCAGAAGGGGATAAAACGGTATGTAGTTTTCTGGAAAGCAATATGTATCAGGTACAGCAGATATTTGCTTTGGCAGAATGGATAGAAGCCAGACGCATGTGGTTGGAAAAGCAGCCCGATGTGAAAGCAGAAGCTGTCAGTCCGCATGTACTCTCCCAGCTATCCCACCTTCAAACCCCGCAACAGGTGGTTGCCCTCATCAAGTTACCCCATCGGTTTAGCTTAGCGCCTCAGCATAACAATTGGATACTTGCTCTGGATGCCATCCGGGATCCGGGCAACCTGGGCACCATTATTCGGATTGCCGACTGGTTCGGGATAGAATATGTTTGTTGTTCGCCGGATTGTGCAGATGCCTTTCAACCCAAGGTGGTACAGGCAAGCATGGGCAGCCTGGCAAGGGTGCGAATCGTAGAGGAAGCGTTGGCCACGCTGTTCCAGCAGCATGCAAAGATACCCGTTTTGGCAGCCACCCTTCATGGCAAGCCCATTCAGGTCTTTCCACAACAGACTGGCTGGCATCCTCCAGCTTTTTTGCTGGTAGGCAATGAAGCTCACGGTATTTCACCGGCATTGCTGCGCATGGCTACAGCCCAGATCACCATTCCTCGTGTAGGACGGGCTGAATCGCTGAATGCAGCCGTTGCCACGGGCATCCTTTGTGCTTTTCTTTGCCTCACTGAAACCGCAAGGCCTGCACGGGATAAATCCGCCGGATAATCATGGCCGGTATGCGCAACAACAACACCCCAACTACCAGCGTACCCACATCAATAGCCAGCACCTGCCAGAGCTTGATGGAAATGGGAGCATAAGAAATATAATATACCTCTTCAGGCAGTTTGAAAAAATGTGTGGCTGATTGCAGCCAGGCCAGCCCAAGCCCAATGGTATTTCCCAACACAATACCTGAACTCAGAATCAATGCTGCATGCCTCACAAAAATCAGCTGAATCTGGTTATTCTGCATACCCATGGCTTTAAGGATGCCTATCATGTGCGTTCGCTCCAGGATTAAAATCAGGATAGCCGTTGTCATATTGATGATGGCCACGATGAGCATGATGATCAGGATAATCCACTCATTGGTGGTCTGCAAATGCAGCCAATCAAAGATATTCGGATAAATCTGCCTGATGGTTACGCTCATCAGTTTTTGAGGAAGTACGTGTTGATATAACCATGCATTGACGCTATCCATGTCGCGCGCATCCCGCAGATACACTTCATAGCCACCGATGGTATGCGGCTGCCAATCATTCATTTGGGCTATGAGCCTCAAATCTCCGATGATATAAGTATGGTCATATTCCTGCACACCCGTCCGATACAGGCCGGAAATCTGCAACACCCGAGGCCTTGGCATTTGTCCGGAACCCGATACAAAATACACCACCACCTTGTCGCCCACCCCTACATTCAGCTTTTGCGCCAGATTGGCCGAAATCAATATTTCATGAGCATAGCCACTGTCGGGATATGCAGGCAAGCGTCCTGCAACCAGATAGGCTTGCAGCTGATGCCAATCATAATCGCGCGTTACCCCTTTAAAAATAACCCCGTCCAAATCGGTTTGGCTTTTGATGATGACGGCCTGGGTAGCATAAGCATGCACACTGGCCACCCGGGGCAGGCTTTTCAGAACGCGTACCAGGCTGTCATTCTCCAAAAAAGGCGGTGGTGCCGATAAGGGGGCATAATCAGGTTGATATACTTCAATATGCAAATGCCCCCAAAAACTAAAAATCTTCTGGCTGACAGCCTGCTGAAAACCATTGACCAGCGCAGTGGCCAGCAACATTACTGCCACACTCAATGTGGTGGCCGCAATGGCCATGCGAATGATGAACCGGGAAAAGGTCTTCTCCCGATTTAAGGCTATCCGCCGGGCAATAAATGCAGTCAGGGAAAATGCCAAGGTCAATGATTTTCAATTCCAGCCTAATAGGAAAGCCCTGGTGCAAAATAGCAAATTTAACCGCCTCCGGTAGTTTTATCCTCCCGCCCCGGCAAATTTGCCCCATTGAAAATGCTTATCTTGCTGAAAATTGTCCGGCAACGTGAATTGCCTCATGCTTTCCAGAAATCCCAACCGAAGAATTTGTTCCAGCTCGCTTTTGGCCATGCTCTATGTTCTTACGCTGGTCTTGTATTTCCCAACCAACGCACGGGCGCTGCAACAACAGGCATCGCCAGTAGATAGCTCCATTAACTGGGTGACCCCCGACCATGTGTATGTGCCCTATATCAAGACCGTACATCTGTATCCGGCAGATATGCCGCTGAATTATCCGCTGATTACCTTAAATAGCGGACAATCCCTACTCCTGAGTTTTGATGACCTGCAAGGAGGCGTAAAAGATTATTACTATACCATTGTCTTATGCAATGCCGACTGGAGGCCGGCAGCGCTCAATCCTTTTGAATACATCAAGGGATTTTCTGAAAACCGCATTACCCAATACCGCTTCTCCACCTTTCCCATGCAGCGTTACACCCATTATAGCCTGAGTTTACCCAACAATAATTGCGCACCAACCAGACCGGGAAATTACCTGTTAAAAGTTTATCTCAACGGCGACACGTCGCAACTGGTCTTTACACGGCGCTTTCTGGTGGTTAACCAAATCGCCCAGATTATAGGAAAAATCGAACAGCCCATAAATCCCCGCATTTTTCAAACCCACCAGAAAGTGAATTTTCAAATAGACACCCGCAGCCTAAACATCAGCAATCCCTTTGCACAGATTAAAGTGTGGATCTTGCAGAACTACCGGTGGGACAATGCCATTCACGATATCCGCCCCAGTTTTGTACGCGGCAGCATCCTCGAATACAATGCGGAAAACGATTGCGAATTCCCAGCCATGAAGGAATGGCGTTGGATCGATTTGCGCAGCTTCCGGCTGGAAACAGAGCGTGTGGCACGTATTGATGAAGATCATCGTCAAATTGTGGTTTATGCCAAACCCGATGCCAGCCGGGCAAGCCAGCGATACCAGCAACGTCGCGACATTGATGGCCGATATACCACCGAGATGCTCGAAACCGGCTACAATCCTGATGTAGATGGTGATTACGCTACCGTGCACTTCCAATTTCTTACCCCTGCTCCTTTTCCCAATGCCCGTTTGTATATTTTCGGTGAATTGACCAACTATGAATGCAACCCTTCCAATGAACTGCACTACAACCCTGCAACCGGCGCCTATGAAGGGAGCCTGTACCTGAAGCAGGGATATTATGACTATATCTACGGACTGGTAACGCCCGGGAGTACCCAGCTGGATACCCGCCTCACAGAAGGCAATTGGTGGGAAACCGAAAACCAATATACCATCCTGGTGTATTACCGTGGCATCGGCGGCAGAGCCGATGAACTGGTGGGTGCCACAGTCCTGAATAGCATCAACAACCGTTAGGTTGTTTTCAGAAAAATAGCTTATCCTTGGCCTATTTCGCTCATGGCATCATCCAAAAGAAATCAATAATTTGTTTCGCATACAAAAAAGACTGGCAAAGGGGAATAGTTAATTTTGGTAAAATTTTATCC
>JADGHY010000005.1 GCA_019683625.1 Thermoflavifilum sp.
CAGCCAGGGATCGCTGGCCAGCATAAAAGTGGTGATGGGGATTTTTAATTTGCGACATTGAGCCGCTAAATTCAAGGTACGCACCACTATTTTTTTATCCAGTCCAAAACTATTTTTATAGTAGCGGTTACCAATTTTCAGGCAAGTTGGCTTTCCGTCGGTGAGCATAAAAATTTGCTTGTTGGGATTTTTGCGACGGCGCAAAATTTCCATGGCAAGTTCCAGACCTGCAACGGTATTGGTATGATAAGGCCCCACCTGCAGGTAGGGAATATCTTTGATTTCAATACGCCAGGCATCGTTACCAAACACAATGATGTCGAGTGTATCTTTCGGATAACGGGTGATGATCAATTCGCTTAAGGCCATGGCCACCTTTTTTGCCGGGGTGATGCGATCTTCACCGTATAAAATCATGGAGTGCGAAATATCGATCATCAGCACCGTTGAAGTTTGGGTTTTGTAATCAGTTTCTTTCACTTCCAGGTCTTCGGTTTGGATGCGAAAGCTTTCCAGTCCGTGGTTAATTTGTGCATTGCGGATAGAGCTGGTGAAATCAATTTGTTCAAGGGTATCCCCAAACTGATAAGGCCGGGTATCGGAATTGATTTCATCGCCCATACCGGAAATATAGGTGTCGTGATTGCCCACCTGAGATTTTTTCAGCTTGCCGAAGATCTCTTCCAGAGCGCTTTTTCTGATTTCTTGTTCACTTTTGGCCGTGATCACAATTTTGCCGGGTTGATTTTCATCATCCAGATAGCCTTTCTCTTTCATCTCTTCAATAAAATCACCGATGCCATATTCTTCGTTGGTCAGGCCAAATTGTTTATCCAGCTCAGTAAGCCAGCTCAGCGCTTCGGCCACATCGCCACTGGTATAGGTGAGCAGCTGCATGAAAATATCTTTCAACCTTTCGAAAGGTGATTTTTCATGTTCATGCGGGTCGTATTTGGTAAACCAGATCTGTCGCATAGCAAAATCATTTACAAATCTTCTGCAAGAAGGGTTCAAACATCCTGTAATTTACATCAAAACCATGAAATCACCCGTTTGCGTAGAAGGAAGGTATTGCCGATCCGGATAAAAGGCTGTAGCTTTAGCTCGCGTGATGATATGCAATTTTAACCCAAAATTAACGCTCATGAAACAGTTATCTGCATTGTTCTTAGGGCTTTGTTTCTGCGGGGCAGCCATGGCCCAGCTCACGCCCGAGAAATTAGGATGGAAGCTTGGTACACAAGCCTGGTCATTTCACCAATTTAGTTTTTTTCAGGCAGTTGACAGCACATTAGCCTGTGGTTTGCACAATATTGAAGCCTTTCCCAATCAGCCTATTGGCGGGGGTATTGCTGGAACTATGGATTATCACATGTCCCCTCAGACGCGGCAACAGATCCTGCAAAAGCTTAAGGAAAAAGGCGTTACCCTGGTGTCGTACGGTGTGGTAGTGCCCAAGGGGGAAAAAGAATGGCGGCAACTTTTTGATTTTGCCAAGGCCATGGGTTTAATCAATATCGTGTCGGAGCCCGAAAAGGCCGATTTGCCGCTGGTATCAAAACTTTGTGATGCTTATCAGATCAATGTGGCCATTCACAATCATCCCCGGCAGAGCGGAGCGCCTTACTGGAGTCCCGATATTGTATTAAATGCCATTAAGGGGTTAAGCCCGCGGGTGGGCGCCTGTGCCGACATTGGCCACTGGACCCGCTCGGGATTGGATCCCGTTGCCTGTTTGCAAAAATTGCGGGGCCACATCATTGAATTGCATTTCAAGGATTTGAATGAAAAATCTCCCGAGGCACACGATGTGCCCTGGGGGCAGGGAGTGAACGATATTTCTGGTGTCATTCGGGAATTATATCGCCAACATTTCAAAGGCGTGATTTCTGCCGAATACGAATATGATTGGGGACACAATGTGCATGATATTCAACAGAGTGTGGCATATTTCCGCAAGGTGGTTGCTGGATTAAAATAGCAGAAGCTGTTTTTATCGGATGAGCAGCACGGTACCCTTTTCCTCGAGCCGGGTGCCGTTTTGTTTTTGATAATGCACGACCCACACATAAGTGCCCATGGGGCAAGGATGGCCTTTGCAGCTGCCGTCCCAGCCCGTGAGAGGGTCTTCAGTATAAAAAATTTCTTCTCCCCATCTGTTGAAAATGCTCATCTCAAAAGCCCGCAGCGCAAAAGTTTGTTTAGGACGAAATACGTCGTTTTTGCCGTCGCCATTAGGTGTAAAGGCATTCGGCATCAGCAATTCAGGTGCGCAAGAGATGAATTGCACCTGGATACTGGCCTGGCCGGTGCCGCATAGGTTGGAGGCTTCCACGGTATAGATGCCCGACTGGCTGATGACCCGGCTCACGCTATCTTTTCCATCCTGCCAACGGTAGCGGGTAGCAACAGGAGAATAGGCATTCAGGGAAAAGGTATCGCCCAGGCAAGCAATGGTGTCAGGGCCTAAAAATAGTTGAGGACGATTCAGGTGTTGGATCGTGATGGAGTCTTTCAGCTGGCAGGCGCCCTGGCGCACAGTGACAGCATATTTACCGGCTTGTTTCACCCATATCGAAGGTGTCTGATCGCCGGTGTTCCATGCATAAGTGGCGCCGGGGTTGTAGGCATTCAGCTGCAGGCTATCGTCGTTGCAGAGCAGGGTATCTTTTCCCAGATCTACCTTTAAGGTATTGGGTTGTACCTGAATCCACCGTTGATCGTCGATAACGCAACCGCCTCGGGTGATCACATGCAGGGCATAATTGCCTGATGCGGAAACCGGGGCATGAGGGAAAATGATGGCAGAGTCGTGGCTGATGGTTCCGTCGGGCAACAGCCACTGGTAAGTTCCTGCCACGGCACTGGCCATGAAAAGGGAGTCCTGCGCGCACACGGGGGCATTGGATTGGATGATAGGTGTGATTGGATGTTCGACGAATAAGGGAATAGGAGGGGAAGACACGCGGCAGTTGGGGGAAGAAATATTGCCTTGTTCGGCGGCCAGAAGCCGGTACCAGCCTGAGTCAGCAGGCTGCAGGTCGGGAAAATCAAGCGTGAGTCCCGTGGCACCGGCAATATCGGTCCACTGCTGCTGAGCTGAACCGTTGGGCGACTCGCGGCTATATTGCCATTGATAAGTAGGGTGTTGATAGTAGCCTGGCTCCACACTGGCTTGCAGCGTCACATGGTCGTGTATGCAGGCATATTGCCCGTTATTTTGATAGGTGCCCAGCACTTGGGTCTGGATAGCGGGTCCGCAAAGGGTAAAAGTAATATCATCCAGGGCCAGGTCATTGCCATTACCGCCGGGATTGTCGTTGTAGATGGTGAGGATGAGGCTGGTTTCGCCCGGAGGAAGGCTGAAAGGCATGCCATACTCTTTCCAGGTGAACACATCATAGCGCGGAATGTTGCCGGTGGCATATTGGGCTAAGGTGTCGCCCGTGGTTGCGCTGCGGATCAGGAAGCGAACAGCCGGGTCAAGGGGAGTTTGGGAGTATTGATCTTTGGGAAGCAGGTTGGCAATCCAGGCCGAAAAATAAAAACGGCTGCCCTGGCATAATCCGTCGATTTTCTTTTCATAAAATTTTCCCGGATCATAACTCGCATTTACTATCATCATGTAACCATCGCCCGTGTGGTCTTTGCCGTTAGCGAACCAGTTAAACATGGGGCCGGTGGTTTTGCGGATGCTGTATTGTCCATCCTGGATATCGCCCTGTTGGATAAATTGATAGGTGGTAACGGTTGTGGGCAATGCGGGGCCTACAGCCGGTGCATTGGCATCTCCGCCGAAGGTTTCTTGAAATAGGGGGCTGCCCGTGCACTGGGCATATCCGCTGGGGGATAAGCTAAGCATCAGTGCCGTGAAAATAAGCCATCCTCTTAACCGAGTGCTTGCTTTCATGGATACACAAAAAAAAGAAAAGCGCAGGAATTGTGTAGGAATTGCTATAAAAAACAAGGAGCTGCTGCATGAGGCAGTCAGCTCCCTGTGTCAAGGTAAGGGTAGCCTGTCATTACCAGATATGCACCCGCAGGCTATCGGGCCGATACATTTTCTGTCCGGGCTGTACATGATAAGCCTGATAAAAGGCGGTCAGGTTGGACAGGGGATTGTTGACCCGATACATTTCAGGTGAATGCGGGTCGGTTTGCAGGCGAAGCCGGGCCATTTTATCGGTATTTTTCATGCGCCAGATCTGGGCATAGGAGAGGAAAAACCGTTGGTCGGGGGTTAGGCCGTCGATGAGCTGATTGCTTTTGCCTTCAGGCGTATTTTTGAAAGCGGCGTAAGCAATAGCCACGCCCCCGATATCGGCAATATTTTCGCCAAGGGTGAGTTTGCCGTTCACATGTAAGCTGTCCAGGATCACGGAATTGTTGTACTGGTCAATCACCAGCTGGGCTTTTTGCATGAAACGGGCCGAATCCTGAGGCGTCCACCAATTGCGCAGGTTGCCATCGGCATCATACTGGCGGCCTTCATCATCGAAGCCATGGGTCATCTCATGGCCTATGACGGCACCGATGCCACCATAGTTCACGGCATCATCTCCGTTCTGATAGAAGAAAGGTGGCTGCAGGATACCTGCCGGGAACACAATTTCATTGAAGGTGGGGTTATAGTAGGCATTTACGGTAGGTGCGGTCATAAACCATTCTGACCGGTCTACCGGCTTACCGATTTTGGCAATCATGCGGTTGTACTCATAAGCATCGCAGGATTGAATATTGCGGATGAGCGAGTCGCGCACGATGTGTACGGTGGCATAGTCTTTCCATTTGTCGGGGTAACCGATTTTCTTAGTAAAGGCCTCTAATTTCTGGATAGCTTTTTGTTTGGTGCTATCGCTCATCCAGTCCAGATTTCGGATCCGTTCTTCGTAGGTTTTCTGGAGGTTATTCACCAGCTCCATCATCCTTTGTTTGGCAGCAGGCGGGAAGAAGCGGGCCACATAAAGTTGGCCGAGGCCATCGCCCAGTTCATTATCTACCATAGCACACATCCGTTTCCAGCGCTCTTGCTGTTCGCGTTGTCCGCGCAAGGTGCGGCCGTAGTAATCGAAACTGGCATCCACGAAGGGTTTGCTCAGGTAAGGTGCATAGTTATTGATGAGATGAAAGCGCAAATAAGCTTTCCAGACGGGCAAAGGCGTGGCTTTCAGTTGTTGAGCCATGCCCTTGTAGAACTCGGGCTGCCCCACCAGTGCCGTGTCCTGATCGTTGACACCCAGGCGTGCCATAAACCCTTTCCAGTCGATGCCGGTCATATCGGTCAGTGCCTTCAGGGTAAGCTTGTGGTAGTTGGCGTTGGGGTCGCGCAGTTCCACCGGTGATTTGGAAACCTTAGCCAGAGCCGTTTCCAGCTGCATGATCTGGCGGGCATCCTGGCTGGCTTTGGTAGAGTCTTCCCCACTTAGGGTAAGGATACGGGACACATACTGCAGATAAGCTTGTTGTACGGCTTTGGTGGCACTATCGGTACGAAAATAGTAATCGCGTGTGGGCAATCCCAATCCGCCTTGGCTAAATTGAGCCAGCATCTTGCTGCTGTTTTTGTCGTCAGGTGAGGCATAAAAACGGAACAGCAGCCCATCGCCTTTGCGATGTTCGGCAGCGGCGAAATACAGAATGTCGGTAGGTGTTTTCAGTTGGTCAATAGCTTGCAGATCGCCTTGCAGGGGCGTGATGCCCTGTTTCTCGATTGTGGCGGAATCCATGCCGCTGGCATACAGGTCGCCTACTTTTTTGGCGATACTGCCTTCAGGCAGGTTTTTATCATTGGCCACGGAATCGAGGATCAACCTCATGTTTTTTAGGGCGTTTTCCCGAAGGATGGTGAAAGTGCCCCAGCTGCTCTGGGTGGGTGGGATCTCTGTATGTTTCAGCCAATTGCCATTTGCATACAGAAAAAAATTATCACCCGGCACCACAGTGGTATCCATGCCGGTGAAATCCAAAAAGGTTTGGGCTTGTTTTTCCTGATGGGTGGCACAGGATGCCAGCAACAAAGCCGCTGCCAGGTAGGTGATATGTCGTTTCATAAGCAAGGTATTTTGATTGACGTTCGAAAATTAATCATTCTGCCTGGAAAAGGAAATGAAATTTGATGAATGGGCAGGCGTCCGGAAAGCTATCTAGTCAATGTCCTAAATGGATGGTTTGCTGTTTAATGGCTAACATGAAGACAGGCCACGGCAGTTGAAAAGGGCAACTGCATAGATGGAAAAGGAGTCGGGGCGGCAGGATTCGAACCTGCGACCTCCAGGTCCCAAACCTGGCGCGATGGACCGGACTACGCTACACCCCGAGAACTTTCGCTCAACTCATCAAGATGGTTAAAAAGAACGTGGGCAAAGATAAGGTTTAGATTCCAATTCAACTGCCTTCCGGAGTTCCGGCCGTCAAGCCCTTCCGGCAGGATGTTCGAACACTTCCCGAATGCTTTCTCCGGCGGCCTGAATGGTTTCTTCCACATCTGCTTCGCTTAGCGCATAGCTCACAAACCAGCTTTCGAAAGGGGAGGGCGGCAAATAAATGCCGCGTCGCAACATGGCGTGGAAAAATTGTTTGAACAGTTCGTTGCCGGCTGCTTTGGCTGCCTGAAAATCGCGTACGGGATATTCGGTAAAAAACACGCTTAGCATGGAGGCAAACTGATTAATTTGATGTACCACTCCGGCTTTGGCAAATTCGCTGTTTAATCCGTCGGCCAGCTGGCGGGTGCGGGTGGCAAGTGTTTCGTAGATATGCCGATTGAGATCTAATTCTCTCAGTAAGGTATAGCCGGCAATCATAGCCAGGGGATTACCGCTGAGGGTTCCGGCCTGATAAACTTCACCTGCAGGTGCCAGGTGTGACATAATCGCTTGTTTCCCGCCGATAGCACCTACGGGAAGTCCTCCCCCGATGATTTTGCCAAAAGTAATCAGGTCTGCATCCAAGCCAAAATATTGCTGGGCACCGCCGGGAGCGATGCGAAAGCCCGTCATCACTTCATCCAGGATAAAAACGATGCCATGTGCTTTGCAACGTTGCTGCAGTCCTTCCAAAAATCCCGGCTCTGGCGGAATGCAGCCCATGTTGCCCGCGACAGGTTCTACGATCAGGGCAGCAATTTCACCGGCATGGGCTTCCAGCAGCAGGTCAACGGCCTGCAAATTATTGTAGGGTGCCACCAGCGTATCTTCTGCAATTGAGGCCGGCACACCGGGCACCTGTTGAATGTCCAGTGTGGCTACGCCGCTGCCAGCACTTACCAGAAAGCTATCGGCATGCCCATGATAGCAACCTTCGAATTTGATCATCTTATTCTTGCCCGTATAGCCACGGGCCAGCCTGATGGCTGTCATGCAGGCTTCTGTACCAGAATTTACCATTCTCACCTGATCAATGCCGGGCACCATGCGGATGATTTGTTCGGCCATCAACACTTCCAGCTCTGTGGGCGCACCAAATGAGGTAGAATGTTCTGCCTGCTGCTGGATGGCTCGTACCACGGGCTCATAGGCATGACCCATGATCATTGGCCCCCAGGAATTCACGTAGTCAATATACCGGTTGCCGTCAGCATCATAGAGATAAGCTCCCTTCGCAGATGCAATAAATGGAGGTGTGCCGCCCACATGCCTAAAGGCACGTACCGGCGAATTTACTCCACCCGGAATCACCCGTTGGGCTTGTGCAAACAGTTGTTGGCTTCTGTTGAATATCATATCCTGGTGTCGTTTATTCATGTTTATCCATGAGGGGGGAGGCACATGCATGTTCAGTCCTCTCTGATTTTAACCCTGAAGCAGTTGGGCGGCCTGTTTGGCAAAATACGTAGCGATGAGATCGGCACCGGCTCTGCGGATGCTGGTGAGGATTTCCAGGATAGCCTTTTCTTCATCCAGCCAGCCCATCTGTGCGGCGGCCTTGATCATGGCATATTCTCCTGATACGTGGTAGGCACTCACGGGTACCAGCACCTGCTGTTTAACGGCATGGATAATATCCAGATAGGCAACAGCAGGTTTTACCATCACGATGTCGGCCCCTTCTTCAATATCCTGGAACACTTCTTTCAAGGCTTCGCGGCTATTGGCCACATCCATCTGATAGGTTTTTTTGTCGCCAAAGCCTGGAGCCGAATCCAACGCATCGCGGAAGGGCCCGTACAGGCAGGAGGCATATTTGGCACTGTAGGCCATGATGCCGGTCTGGTGATAGCCCTGTTGTTCCAAGGCCTGGCGAATGGCGCCTATCCGGCCATCCATCATGTCGCTCGGGGCCACAAAATCGGCACCGGCCTCGGCGTGGCTCACGCTCATTTGTGCCAGCACCTCCACCGTTTTATCGTTAACGATTTCTCCATTTTCCACGATCCCATCGTGTCCATAAGTGGAATAGGGATCCAATGCCACATCTGTCATCACGCAGAGTTCGGGCAGATTGTGTTTTAGGGTGCGGATAGCCCTTTGCATGAGACCCTCGGGATTGAGGGCTTCTTTGCCCGTATTGTCTTTTAATTCGTCGGGGATTTTGGCAAATAGCAAGACAGATTTCACGCCCAGGCCCCAGAGTTCTTTAGCCTCCTTGATCAGCTCGTCCACACTCAGTCGGAAGTAGCCGGGCATGGAGAGGATGGGTTCGCGGATGTCTTTGCCTTCGGTTACGAATAGAGGGGCAATCAGCTGAGCAGGCTCCAGATGTGTTTCGGCCACCATGCTTCGAATGGCGGGTGAGCGGCGCAGGATACGATAGCGTTTGGATAAAATCATCAAGTGGTTGTTTTATATCGGTGAAACCATAAATCAAACCCATTCTTTTGGATGACGGCAAACTTCCAGCAGGGCAGCTTCGGGACTGCCTGCCTCGGGTTGATGCTGGTATACCCAGCGGGCGCGTGGGGGCAAGCTCATCAGGATGCTTTCCGTGCGGCCTCCCGTCTTCAACCCGAACAAGGTACCTCGGTCGTGGATAAGGTTAAACTCTACGTAGCGACCCCGGCGGATTTCCTGCCAGTTGATTTCCCGTTCGCCGTAAGGAAGTTCTTTTCTGCGATGTACGATGGGCAGATAAGCCTGCAGAAAGGCCTGCTGGCCGGCCCGCTGAAGGGCAAACAGCTGCTCCAGCGAAAGATCAGCATACCCAGGTCTTAGGTAATCATAAAACACGCCACCAATACCTCTTGCCTCCCCATCCCGATGCAGGTTGCGGAAATAATGATCGCATTCCTGCTTAAATGCAGGATACAAATTTTTCCCGAAAGGATCCAAAGCCTGTTTTAAGGTTTGATGAAAATGGCGGGCATCTTCTTCGAAGAGGTAATAAGGCGTCAGATCCGATCCACCGCCTATCCAGCAATCCACCACCCGTCCATTAGTGTCATACAGTTCAAAGTAGCGCCAGTTAGCATGCACTGTAGGCACATAAGGATTTTGGGGATGGATGACCAATGATAATCCTGCGGCAAAAAAATGGGGGTGCTGCACATGCATAAGTTGGCGCAGGCTCTCGGGTAATTCGCCATACACGGCAGAAATATTTACTCCCCCTTTTTCAAACACTTTCCCGTTCTCTATGATGCGCGTAAGCCCTCCGCCGCCGGCAGTCCTGATCCAGGAGTCGGACTGGAACCGGGCCTGTCCGTCTTCCTTTTCCAAAGCTTTGCAGATTTCTTCCTGCCATTCCTCGAGGTCGGCTTTCCAGCGTTGTGCTGCATGGCTGAGGGATATCGTCATGCCCATGATGCTTGTTGGCTGATGCAAATTTCCAAAAACTTCGCGGGCTTTCAGGCGCCTGCATGTCAGCTTTTCGTAGAAAGCAGTTCGGCTTCCGAAAAGCGGCGGACGGTTTCCACAAAGGTCCGGGCATGAGCTACCGGCGTATGGGGCAAGATGCCGTGGCCCAGGTTAGCGATGTAGCGTTGTGTGCCAAATCTGCGAATCATGGCCCTTGTCTGTGCCTCAATAGTTGTGCAATTGGTGAGCAGTATGGCGGGGTCAAGATTTCCTTGTAAGGAAATCTGGGTGCCCACTGCGTTGCGGGCAAATGCTGGGTCTGTCTGCCAGTCGATCCCAATGGCTGCAGCGCCGGATGTGGCCAGGGCATGCAATCCAAACCAGGCGCCTTTGGGGAAGAGAATCACCGGGCTAAGGGCAGACAAAGCTTTGGAAATGCGTTGCAAATAAGGCTCTGCAAATTGCCTAAACCCTTCCGGGCCCAATAGTCCGGCCCAGGAGTCAAACACTTGCACGGCATGCACCCCTGCCTGGATCTGTAGCTGCAGATAACTGATGGTTATATTGGTGAGCTTATCCAACAAGGCATGAGCGGCGTCGGGATGTTGGTAACAAAATGCCCGTGCTTTTTCAAAATTTGGTGAACCTTTTCCTTCTACCAGATAACACAGCAATGTCCAGGGAGCACCGGCAAAGCCAATGAGCGGGACGCGTCCATCAAGCTTTTGCAGGGTGGCACGAATACCTTGGAATACATAACCCAGCGCATGGATAACATCCGGATATTCCAGGCGGTTTACATCTGCAGGTTTTTCAACTGGCCTAAGCAAAACTGGGCCCGAACCTTCCCGCATTTCAATGGGTACCCCCATAGCCTGCAATACCACCAGGATATCTGAAAACAAGATGGCGGCGTCCACATTAAGTTCATCCACGGGCAAACAGGTAATTTCCGCTACCAGCTCAGGTGTCTGGCAACGGGTAAAAAAATCATATTTTTCCCGAAGCCGCTGGTAGGATGGCAGAAAGCGCCCTGCCTGGCGCATCATCCACACGGGAGGGCGATCCACAAGCTCTCCGCGTAAGGTTTTCAATAACCGGTCGTTTTGTAACATAAGCAAGGCAGTTGTAGGGTTATGTGTCGGCAGCCTGGTGTGTTTCCAGGCCAAAATAGGCATAAATGGTATATAACAAGTCTGCAGTTTGCGGTTGGGAACTGACAATAACTTGCCGGGTGTGCTTGCGCAAAGCCTCAGCCGTAGTTTCACCCATAGCAAAACAAGGTTTTCCTGCGGGAAGTTCATTCAGGCTAAAAAAACTCTCCACGGCACTCGGACTAAAAAAAGCATACCCATCATAGAGCCTTTCCATACGTTTTGGAGTAAGATGGGTTTCATACACCACGATTTCCCGAAAGGGGATGCCATATTGCGTCAGCAATCGGGGTAAGGTATCCAGCCGGCGGTTTCCGGAAAAAAAATAGCACTCAATTGGCAGATCATTTTTTCCGGCAGCCTGGGTAGAAGCAGCAATGATGAGTTGAGCCAGCTGCCTGGCATCCGGCGCCGAAAAAAGCTGGATTTGGGGCTGGTAGCGAAGTACGGTAGAGCGGGTGTTGCCTTCCAGGGAAAAAATTATCCACGGAAGTTTTTTAGGGCCAACTACAGCCAGCACGGCTTCTGCGGCATGTGCACTCGTGAAAATGGCCCGGATGGGGCGTGTAGAAATATCGCTAAGCAGGTTGGCGACAGGAGAGGGCTGCAGGGGGCGCACTTCGATGAAGGATTCGCAGCTGATATCCACACCCTTCTGTTGGGCTTCTCTCAGGAGTGCAGGGCCGATATGCCGCGTGAAGAGCAGATGGATTCGCTTGTCCATGGGGTAATGAGGTGATTAATGAGAAAAATTGCGCAGCAATTTTCGGACTCCTTTGGCCAGGAGGATTTCTGCGGCTTCCTGGGCGACTTCGGTACCGGCCTGTTTGGGCTTTTCCAGGTGCACATCGAGTTGCTGGCGGCCATCCGCACTCAAGACCTGAGCGGTGAAAATCAGCTTCCGGTTCTCTAATCGGGCATAAGCGCAAATCGGGGTAGAGCAACCCCCCTCCAGGGCTTTCAGGAAGTTTCGTTCAATGCTCACGCATAGGGCGGTGTCGGGGTCGTTAAGATCTGATGCACAAAGTTCGAGCAAGTCGGCATCTTGTTCGCGTGCGGCCACGGCTATAGCTCCTTGGCCGGGAGCGGGTATCATCCAAGGCAGCGGCACCATCTGTTCTCCTTCCCGTAGCTCAATACGCAGGCGTTCCAGGGCAGCTCGGGCAAACAAGGCCCCCTGCCAGCTGCTTTCCCGAAATTTACGCATTCGTGTGGGGATATTGCCTCGGAAATCTGCTATTTGATGATATGGGTAGCGATGCAACCAGGCTGCTCGCCGGCGAATGCTGCCCGTGGCAATGGTCCCGTGCGATCGCACATCATCTATCCATGCCGTATCCCTGCAAATCAACACATCATCCACCTTTCCCCTGGGCAACACGGCGGCCAAACAAATCCCTTGTGCTGGCTGAACCGGAACATCTTTCAGCGAATGAACTGCCAGGTCAATTTCCTGTGCCAACAAGGCCTGATCCAATTGCCGGGTGAATACGCCCTGCACACCCATAGCATATAGCGGAGTATGCAAATCCCTGTCGCCCTGGCTTTCTACGCGTACCAGCTCGGTGGCTATTCCAAGCCGGGTCAAAAGCAACTCCACCTGAGCAGCCTGCCACAGCGCCAGTTCACTGCTTCTGGTGCCGATGCGCAAAGGTTGTGGTATCATAACTGTTCTGATCCTGATGAAGCATGCGAAAAGCCCGGAATCAGTTGTTCAGCCGGGAAAAAGGAAAGATCAAACAATTCCTGAAGGGCCTGCAGGTAGATTTCCACTTGCTGGGGGCTTTTTTTGCGAAGATTACAAGCGATGTGATTGATGATTTTCTGGACGACGCGGGAGTAGATCTGATCGGAGGGGAGCATATCTTTTTGCTGGAGCATTTCCTGCTGACAAATCTGCATCAGCTTGTGTTTCAGGGTGCGCAATACCTCGGTATGTTGCCGCATTCGGTACCAGCAGAGGAAATCGCCCTGATGTTTTTCAATGATGGATAGGGCCTGCGGAACGGCTTGTTGGCGTCGTTGGATGGTTTCGTCTTTATAGCGGGAAAGTTCGTCTACGTTCACTGTCTTCACATGGGTGAGCTCACGCACCTGGGGGTGGACATTTTCCGGAATCGACAAATCAATCACAATTTTGGGTTGGCCATCGGCAAAATGGGCCGGCAACAGCCTGGGAGAGGAGGCATTGGTAGCCACCAGAATAATATCGGCCTGCTGAATTTGAGCCGCCAGCTGCTCATAAGGCGCAAAATGGATATGATGTTCCCGGGCAAAGGCTTCGGCGGTATCGTTGGTGCGGTTAACCAGGGTTACCTGAGCCGGATTCAGGTACTCGATCACATTTTTGCAGGTGCTGCGGCCAATTTTGCCTGCACCTACCAATAAAATATGTTTCCGGGTTAAATCTTCCACAGCCTGCAATAACCATTGCACGGCAGCAAAAGAAACGGAAACAGTTCCTGAGCTGAGCGCGGTTTCATTTTTAATTTGCTTGGAGGCTTGAATCACGGCATTCACTAAGCGTTCGGTAAACGAACCCAAAAAGCCTCTTTCCTTTGCAAAACGCGCGGCAGCCTTTACCTGGCCGATAATTTCATAATCCCCAAGAATCTGCGAATCCAGGCCGGCACCAACCCGAAAAAGGTGGTGAACGGCATCTTCACCAGCATAGGTGTATGCAATTTTTTCAAATAAAGTTTGTCCGCCCCGACAAACTGCCCCTACCAGGGCCATCAGGCAATGAGCATGAGGTGCAAAACCATATACTTCCGTGCGGTTACAGGTGGAAAGCACGAATAACTCACTGAGGTGCTGTTTCCTGGCTAAATCTAAAAGTTGCTGATATTGTTCGTGATGGATGGCGTAAAGACTTCTGGTAGAAGTATCGCTGATGGTGTGATTGATTCCGCAACAGAAAAAATGTTCCAGAAATTTTCCGCTATGTGTCTCTTGACTCATGCAACAATCTTCTGATCTCCTTGTGCAAAAATAAAATCGTCTTTCAGATAAACCGGCTTTAACCTGTCATTGCCCTGTCATTTCTCAGAAAAACAGGTATGGCAGCAGATGCAGGGCATTGAGCCATGAGCAAATATAGATTTTCTGTTCACAAATGATGGCATCACCGAAATCGCATCTTATTTTCGTGCTGTGTTAACTTCCATATATGGCTGAAAGACAAATTACACGTGCGGCATTGCTCATGAACTTAGGATCACCGACATCCACGATGGTAAAGGATGTCAAAAGATATTTGCATGAATTCTTGATGGACGAAAGGGTAATTGATTATCCGTTTGTGTTTAGAAAAATGTTGGTTGATGGCATTATTGTACCCTTCCGTGCCCCGCGTTCGGCCGAAGCCTATCGCCGCATTTGGTGGCCTGATGGATCGCCGCTTATCGTTATTACCCGGCAGTTGGTGGCCGAACTATCGGCCCGCGTGGATATTCCGGTAGAGTGGTGTATGCGATATGGTGAACCTCGTCCTGACAGGGTGATGGATGCCTTGTCTGAAAATTATCCGGCATTGCAGGAAGTGTTGCTCATCCCGCTTTACCCGCATTACGCTATGTCGTCCTACGAAACGGCTGTAGCGTATGCCCGCTACTGGCATCGCAAAAAACATTATCGGTTTAAGCTATCTGTGCTTAAGCCTTTTTATGATGATGCGGATTATATCGAGGTGTTAAGCAGGCATATTCAGGATTTTTTAAAACCCGACCATCATTTGCTGTTCAGCTACCATGGCGTACCTGAACGGCATATTCGCAAATCGGATGTAACGCACCATCATTGCCTGCAACGGGCAGATTGCTGTGAAACGAGTTCGCCCGCCCATGCTTATTGTTACAGGCATCAGGTATTCACCACCACCAGGCTGGTGGCTGCCCGCTTGCAGCTTCGGCCAGATCAATATGAACTAAGTTTTCAATCCCGATTAGGGAAAGAACCTTGGCTCAGGCCTTATACTGCGCAGCGCTTGGAGGAATTGCCTGCTGAAGGAAAAAAACGATTGCAGGTTGTTTGTCCCGCTTTTGTATCGGATTGCCTGGAAACGCTGGAAGAAATTGAGCAAGAAGGCAAAAAAATTTTTATGGAACACGGGGGTGAGTCGTTTCAGATGATTCCCTGTCTGAACACGATTCCGGCATGGATAACCCTACTGCAAAAATGGATTCATCAGTTCACTGCTGGCGAAGATACTATGATCTGGGATGAACAACATCTTCAGCAGGCCGTATAAGCATCCAGGGGCGTTTCAACACACTTACGATTTATACATGTTCACATGAAGCCTTGCAGGTTGGCTGAAGCCTGTTTTAAAAGGTTTGTGTTAATACCTGATTTTATCTTCCATTTGTTCCCACTGGTGAAAAAGGGAGAGTGCCTCGTCGCGTCCCATGCTGATCATGGGAATATTTCGTTCGGTAAAAGGTTTTTGCAGCTCTTCGTAGATGAAGGCATCGTCAAAAGCGATATTGGCGGCATCTTGCCGCGTACAAGCGAAGATAACCCTGCGCGGCCTGGCCCAGTAGATAGCGCCCATGCACATAGGGCAAGGTTCGCAGGTGGTATATAAATCGCAGTCGTGCAATTGAAAATCGTGCAGGTGATGGCAGGCCTCGCGAATAGCCACTATCTCGGCATGTGCTGTAGGATCACGATCGATGAGTACCCGGTTGTATCCTCTGGCAATGATTTGTTGCTGTTTCACAATCACAGCACCAAATGGCCCGCCGGCACGCAGTTGCAACCCTTCCCGCGCACAGGCAATGGCTTCTTGCATGAAGTACATATCTAATGCTTCCATATCTTTTTGTGCAGTTACAGAAAAGATTTTAGGCGTGTAAAAATACAAAACCCGTACTGTATGCAGGCAGCAGCAGATCCATCTCATTCTGTAAAACTTATTGTAGTTTGCATTAACAAGTTACATGCAATATGGCTCCCCTGATAGATGCAGACAAAGAAGTAGACATGCTGTTTGATCAAACCATTGAACAGCTGCGCCAGACACTGCATTTGCCCTATTGGGCCTGGGATATGTTGGTATTGCTGGTAGCGGTTTCGCTTGGCATTTTGTTGAAAATCTTCATCAGCTGGATACTCAGGCGCACAGCCAACCGGGAGGCTCCTTTCTCGTTTTATCTGACGGCTATCCGTTATCTGGGTAAGCCTTTTGCTTATTTTCTGCCCTTGTTGCTGGTGCGATTATCCCTTCCCTTTTTATATATGCCGCATGCTTATCGCTATCCCGTAGGCAAGATCCTGCAGATCGGCATCATCATTGTCTTGGCCTGGATCATCATCAACGGATTTCGTGTGGTGGAAGCCTATGTGGGTTACAAATTCGATGTGCATGCGGTAGATAATTTCAAAGCCAGAAAGATTCATACACAGCTGCAATTCCTGCATCGGGTGTTCAGCGTGATCATTATTATACTGGCCATTTCAGCCATATTGCTCAGTTTTAAAAGTGTGCGCAATATTGGCACGGGGTTGCTGGCAGGTGTGGGGGTGAGCAGTATTATTGTGGGTTTTGCCGCACAAAATATGCTGGCAAACCTCTTCGCAGGATTGCAGATTGCTTTTGCGCAGCCCATGCGGATTGACGATATTGTGGTCGTGGAAGGGGAGTGGGGAAGGATTGAAGAAATTACGCTCACCTATGTGGTTGTAAAAATTTGGGATTTACGCCGGCTGGTGTTGCCCATAACCTATTTTACCCAAAAACCTTTTCAGAACTGGTCGCGTACATCCACCGATCTCATTGGTACCGTGTTCATTTATGCGGATTATTCCCTTCCCGTGCAAGCCATTCGCGATGAACTTGATCGCCTGCTGGCTCAGCATCCTTTATGGGATGGTAAGGTAAAGGCGGTACAAGTGACCGATACATCCGAACATACCATGCAAGTAAGAATTCTGGTAAGTGCATCGGATTCCGATAAAACTTTTAACCTGCGATGTGATGTGCGCGAAAAAATCATCACCTTTTTGCAGCAACATTATCCACAATGCTTGCCACATGCACGTGTTGAGCTTTATCCTTCACCTGCTTCTGCACGGTCGGCTGAAAAATTGACACCGTGAACTGCTGGCATGTGTTTTGAAAATGGGGATGCGACCTTCTCTTTTGTTTTCCTGTACAACCGAATAAAAAACAGATCTTATGAAACTCCACATTGCACAGGTTGCACCCTTGTATGAATCCGTGCCACCCAGGCTGTATGGGGGAACAGAGCGGATTGTAGCTTATCTCACCGATGCGCTTATGGCAAAAGGGCATCGGGTAACGCTATTTGCCAGCGGGGATTCCCGTACGGAGGCCGAATTGGTAAGCCATCTGGAAGAGGCCATCCGGCTAAACCCACAGGTGAAGGATCCTTTGGCGCATCATATCATCCAAATGGCCGATGTAGCGGCACGGGCTCATGAATTTGATATCATTCATTTTCACACGGATTATCTGCATTTTCCCTTGTCTGACTTGTTGCACAGGCCCCATGTGACCACTTTGCACGGGCGGCTGGATTTGCCCGACTTACCTTATGTCTATCGCCGCTTCAACCATCAGCCCGTGATTTCCATTTCCTATGCCCAACGAAAGCCCTTGCCTTTTGCCCGCTGGGTGGGCAATGTGTATCATGGCTTGCCGAAAGATTTATACCGATTGGGTAAAGGCGATGGAGGATATGTGGCTTTCATTGGCAGAATATCTCCTGAAAAACGTGCGGATCTGGCTATTGAGATTGCTGCTCAGGCAGGGTATCCGATTTATATAGCAGCCAAAATTGATAAGGCCGATGAGGCATATTACGAGACCTGCATCAAATCTTTGTTTGAGCTTCCGCATGTGCATTACATTGGGGAAATTGGCGATGCAGAGAAGAATGAATTCCTGGGAAAAGCAAAAGCATTGCTATTCCCCATCGATTGGCCCGAACCGTTTGGCATTGTGATGATTGAAGCCATGGCCTGCGGCACACCGGTTATTGCTTTTAACCGGGGATCGGTGCCGGAAGTCATTGACCATGGCGTAACAGGCTATATAGTACATCATGTACAAGAGGCCGTGGAGGCCTTGCGAAATGTGGATATGCTGGATCGCCGGCAGATCAGGCAGGTGTTTGAAACCCGTTTTACCTCTGAAGTGATGGCTGAAAATTATCTGCAGATTTATCAGCAACTGTGCGGACACAAGTCTGCGGCGCAGCAATATTTCCCGATTGCCAATCAACCCGAAAAAACTTACCGGCTGCAATCGGCCTAAAATCCTGATCAAAGGCTATCATCAGCAATTTGCCGGATTTGAAATCAGATGCCATGGCTGATAGAGATCAAAAACCCTTGCAGGAACAGGAAGTGGTGAGCAAATATGCTATCCTGGCTGTTTCTACCTATGCCGACGATCGGGTGAAGGTGCTCAACCGCACCGATACCTTTGGGATTTTCGATCGCTGGGGTGACATATTGCCTTTAACCGATGGTATTCATGGCCTGTATCACCGCGATACCAGATATGTGCACCATCTTCAGCTGCAGCTGAATGATACCCGGCCCTTGCTGTTGAGCTCAACAGTGCGGGAAGAGAATGAGTGCCTGTCGGTGGATCTGACCAATCAGGAGCTCCATGATGAGGATGGAAATCGCATTCCCAAAGGATCTATTCACATCCGGCGCAGCCAGTTTATCCGGAATGGTATCTTCTATGAAAAGCTTGAGCTGGTAAATTACCACCATCGGACTTGTCGCCTTATAGGCATGCTTTCGTTCAGTGGGGATTTTAGAGATATTTTTGAAGTGAGGGGAATGAAGCGAAAGGCCAGAGGCAAAATGTTAGAACCCTTTTCACCGCAGCCCCATCAGCTCGTCCTGGGCTATGAAGGCTTGGATCATATCAACAGATATGCTATCATCGATTTTGAAAAAAACACTCCGCATCTGCGGCTAAGTGATCCTGCGGCTGCTGTATTTGAACTTTGGCTTCCTCCCCAGCAGCTTCAGGTGATCGAATACAATATTTCGTTTCGGGAAGATTCCCTTCAGAAGATCGGCACAAACCACGGGGATGCCCTGAAACATCTGCAGCTGCAGCTGCAGGAAGTAAGGGAAAGTTTTCCGGAAATCTTCACCTCCAATGAGCAGTTTAACAATTGGGTGAATCGTTCTAAAACCGATCTGGTTTCCCTCACAGCCATTACGCCCCATGGCAAATATCCTTATGCCGGCGTACCCTGGTATAATACGGCCTTTGGGCGGGACGGACTGATTACCGCCTACGAAACGCTTTGGCTTTTGCCCGCATTATCCAGGGATGTATTGTTCTTTTTGGCCGCACATCAGGCTAAAGCTTTTGATGCGGCAGCAGAAGCCGAGCCCGGGAAAATCCTGCATGAAATGCGGCATGGGGAAATGGTGAATTTGCACGAAGTGCCTTTCCAGCATTATTATGGTACTATTGATGCCACGCCTCTTTTTGTCATGCTGGCCGGAGCTTATTTTGATAGAACAGCCGATGAGCAGGCTATGCAAAAACTTTGGCCTCATCTGCAGCTGGCAATGGCATGGATAGAGCATTATGGAGATAGGGATGGGGATGGATTTCTGGAATATTTTTCTCAAAACGAGCATGGATTATCCAATCAAGGATGGAAAGATTCTTTTGACGCCATCATGCATGCCGATGGACAATTGGCCAGGGCTCCGATTGCCTTGTGTGAAGTGCAGGGCTATGCCTATGCGGCTTATCAGGCAGCGGCAAGGATAGCGCATCTTATGCGGGAACAGCAGTTGGCAGCGCATTGGGAAAACAAGGCCATCCTGTTAAAAAAGCAATTCAATGAACGGTTCTGGGATGAGGAATTGCAGGCTTATGTGCTGGCATTAGATGCCGACAAGCAACCCTGCCGGGTGATGAGCTCAAATGCTGGGCAGGTACTGTTTACTGGTATTGCTGATCCAGAAAAGGCTGCTGTGCTGGCCAGGCGGCTTCTGCAACCCGACATGTTCAGCGGATGGGGCATTCGCACGCTTTCCACACGGGAAGCCCGCTACAATCCCATGTCATACCACAATGGTTCGGTGTGGCCACACGATGTAGCCCTCATAGCCAGAGGACTGGCACGCTATGGTCATCAGCAACAGGTGTTGGCCTTGCTTACGGGATTATTTGATGCTTCGTTGTTTATTGAACTGCAGCGCCTGCCCGAATTGTTTTGTGGGTTTGAACGACGCAAGGGAGAAGGCCCCACAGCCTATCCTGTTGCCTGTTCGCCTCAGGCATGGTCTGTAGCCGCAGTGTTTCTCCTGATTCAATCCATGTTGCATATTGAGATTCATGCTCCGGCCAAACGTTTGTATTTTCATAAACCTGTATTGCCGGAATACCTCAACGACGTTCGGATTCAGCATCTGCCGCTTTGCGACCAGCAATGGTGCAGCTTCACGGTATATCGCTATCAGGCCAATGATGCCGTAGGCATCCAATTCCTGGAAAAGCCGGAAGATTGGGAAGTGATCATCGTTCAATAATTTGTTACAACAAAATTGACAATGGCATAACCAGATTTCGCATGAGCTCATGTTATTTTTGCGTTTCAAGCAAAAACCGAACACCATGAGCTTGTTATTTCAACCCATTTCATTCAGAGGCATCACCGTGCGCAACCGCATCATGGTTTCGCCCATGTGCCAATATTCCAGCGAAGATGGATTTGCCAACGACTGGCATTTGGTTCATTTAGGCAGCAGGGCTGTAGGTGGGGCAGGGATTGTGTGTGCCGAAGCTACGGCTGTTTCTCCGGAAGGCCGCATCACGCCGTATGATTTGGGCATCTGGAAAGATGAACATATTTCCAAACTTCGCCAAATCACAGCTTTCATCAAATCGCAGGGTGCAATACCTGCTATACAGCTGGCACATGCCGGCCGTAAAGCCAGCACAGCCAGGCCATGGGAAGGAGGTCAACAGCTGAGTCCGGAGCATGGCGGCTGGCAAACCGTGGCACCCAGTGCCTTGCCGTTTAAAGCAGGAGAAATACCTCCGCTGGCACTGGATGAGCAGGGTATCCGCAAGGTCATTCAGGATTTTGTGCATGCCGCCGAGCGAGCCCGGGAAGCCGGTTTCCAGATTATTGAGTTGCATGGTGCGCACGGTTATCTGTTGCATCAATTCTTCTCACCCTTAAGCAATCAACGTACGGATGCTTACGGGGGTTCACGCGAAAACCGCGCCCGCTTGCTGCTGGAAGTTACGGAAGCTGTGCGGACAGTATGGCCTGAGGAATATCCGATTTTTGTGCGCCTGTCTTGTACCGATTGGGTGGATGAAGGTATCCAGGTGGAAGACTGTGTGTGGCTGGCTGCAGCACTGAAAGCAAGAGGAGTTGATCTGATTGATTGTTCATCAGGAGGACTGGTGCCTTATGCACAGGTGCCTCTGGCTCCCGGCTATCAGGTGCCTTTTGCAGAACGCATCCGCAGACAAGGCAATATAGCCACCGGCGCCGTAGGCCTGATCACGGAGGCCGAACAAGCCGAGCAGATCCTGCAAAACCAACAGGCCGATCTTATCATCATAGCCCGGCAAATGCTGCGTGATCCTTATTTTGCCCTGCATGCCGCCGAAACACTGCAGGAAGATGTGCCCTGGCCTAATCAATATCTGCGAGCCAAGCCCCAGCCGAAGCCCTTAGGGGTATAACCTAAAAATTCCTCTTCAAGTTTTTTGCTAAAGAGCCCATGCATCCCCGAAATAAGTTTCGGGGATTTTTTTTGTACATATTCATTGCATTTGTGTTTGTCAA
>JADGHY010000192.1 GCA_019683625.1 Thermoflavifilum sp.
GTCATTAATCACATTATACAATTCGTAGTAATACAGGGCAGAATCATATTGATGAGCAGTTTTAAAACTTTCATAAGCCTGTTCATACGCGTTTAACAGCCGATCGGGCATTTGCAAGGCGCGGGCTGCTGCTACGGTTTTTCGGGCATAGGCCACAGAAAGTTTTGGATTACCCATGAGCTGATACACATAAGCCACGTTGCCAAAATTATAGGAGAGGCTAACGAGATTATGGTTTTTTTCGTTTTCCGCAATTGCTTTTGACAGATATTGGAGCGCTGCAGGGTAATCATGATCATATTCTGTAGCTACCTGGCTCAGGTTGTTATACAGTTTTGGGATAAAATACGTGGCTTTGCCCGATCGCCTGATGAGGGTAAGGGCTTTGAGGTAGCAGGCTCTTGCCGAATCGTAGTAAGTACGATAAGCTTTAAATTGCCCGATATCTCTGTAGATGATGCCCAAGGCATTTAAAGCGATTGCCCATTCGGCTGTATCGTGGATAGAAGATGCAAGATCACAAGCCTTTTTGGCGTAGGCCACACCTTGCCAGCTATAAGCGATTGTGTTATCGATGGTGCCCAGTTGTTTGAAAATTTCGGCTAAATAACTATAGGCGCTAGCTTCTGATGCATATTTTTTTTGCTGATGAAAAAGGGTAGCGGCTTGGATGCCATAAGCCGTAGCACGGCTCATCTCCCGGTTTTTAAAGGCTTCAATACATTTAGCCAACAGGCTGTCGGGCGGGAGTGCATAAGCAGCACTATCTTTGGCTGACTGATTTGTGCCTGCATGCTGCTGGAGCGGAAGAGGCCGTAATGCAAAAGAAAGCCACAAAGGCAAAAGCAAAAGATCATATCGTGGAATTCCAAACATGCTCGGGAGTGGTGATACAAAACTAATAATCCTATGGAAAAATGGCAGCCACCGAGAGCAATGGTGCAGATGCTCAGGTTACAGATCAGAATAGTTGCATGAAAAATGTATCGTAGTCTTATTTTTTCGTTTGAATTTCATAATTTTAGCGCAAAGAATGATTCGTATGATGGCCTATCCTTTGACAAGACCTTTCGTCTGGTTAACATTGAATCAAGGATATGAAGCGCGTTGCCGTCATCAACATTTCAGGCCTATCGATTGATCTGATCAGAAATTACACTCCTCAATTAGATGCTTGGTTATCCCGCGTGTCTTGTGCGTCTGTGCAATCACCCTTTCCCGTGCTTTCTGCCAGCATGCAGGCTTCCTTTCTTACAGGTAGTTGGCCAACGGATCATGGTATTGTGGGCAATGGCTGGTATGAAGCTGATCAGGGATTGATTCACTGGCAGTCGCCCTATGGCCGGCTAATCCAACAACCTGGCATCTGGCAGCGAATGAAGGCCATCGATAAAAATTTCCGATGTGCCCTAATCGGTTGGCAACATTATCTTCAGGATAGTTGCGACATTGTTGCCGGCTTTAAACCTTATCGCTGGGCGTTCTGGCCGGTTGTCCCTCATGTGTACGTGAAACCTAAATCTTTGTTACATCAACTGGCTGAGGAATGGGAAGCTTTTCGCAATGTGTTATATCGAAAAGATTGGGCTATGCCTTCCCGGATTCGCACGGAAGCCGAGGAAATTCAGCAGATAAACGAATACATTATGCGCACGGCAGAGTGGATAGAGACCCATGAAAACCCTCATCTCACCCTGGTTGCTCTTCCTGAGCTGGCTTATCAGTTACCGGCTAAAGGTTATGAGGGGGAACAACTGAAAACCTCCTGTGCTCAGATCGATCAGATGTGCATGCAGTTGATTGCGCTTTACGAAGCCCATCAGGTGCAGGTGTTTTTGCTCTCCGATGAGGTGTATGCACCGGTACAGCAGCCGATTTATATCAATCAGATTCTGCGGGAGGAGGGGCTACTGGAAGTGATTTCGCAGTTTGGCCAGGAGTTCCTGGACATTATGGCATCCAGAGCTTTTGCCGTGGCCGATCATCAGATTGCCCATGTGTATGTGCAGCAGCCGCGTGATGCGCGCAGGGTTAAATCTTTATTGCAGGAGATAGATGGGGTGGCAAGTGTATGGGATAGATCTGCAAAACGCAATCGGCATATTGCTCATCCAAGAGCCGGCGATTATGTGGCCATTGCCGAATCGGACAGATGGTTTGCCTATGATTATTGGCTACAGAAAGAAGCAGCTCCCTTCCAGCATTATGCTATGGCCCATGCTGAGCCCTATGGCTATTATTCTGCTTCTTGGTCGGGTGAACCTCAGGATAAATCTGCATCGTCTTCATCCCGTCAGTCCACACATGCAGGGTCTTTTCTTTCTGCGGGCGAAGTTCCCCTAAAAGCTGCATCCGGATGGGTTGAGCCCGATCAAAAGCGTGCTCCTATTTTTGCTGCTGCCATGCCTTTGCCAGAAATCATTTCGCCGGTTGATGTGTATCGTTTTATTGTGCAGGCCCTTCAGCAAGCTTAATAACAACCCTTCAGCCGGCTGAGTTTGGGGTGGGCTCCTGAAGGGAAAGTTGATCATCAGAAAGATGTTTCTTCATCTGCACATGCGGAATGGTAACTTCTGTAAACACGGTACTTACCACGCGATAACCCTGTTTTTGATAAAACCCCACCGCATGCATGCGAGCATGCAGCACTACAATACGAAATCCTTTTTCCCTGGCCACTTGTTCTGCAAATGCCAACAAGGCGGTACCCACATGTTGCCGTTGAAAAGCTGTATCCACAGCCATCTGCCGCAGTTTTGCAGTTTGATGATCGAGGGGGCTTAACACGCAGCAGGCTACTATGCTGTTGGTTGCCGCTTGCAAGGCAGCCAGATGAAAATCTTTCTCTTCTGTGGCCAGCTCATCGGCAGTAAACCGCAGTCCCAGGGGTATGCGCAATATTTTTTCCCGCAATCTGATCATTTGCAGGTACAAGGCAGAGCCATACGGAATAATGGCAAACCGGAGGGTGGGAGCGGTATTTTCCATCGCATCAAAACTATTCAGATTATTGTACCAGATTGCCTTTTAATTGCAGGAGGGTAATTTCAGCTTGTTTGGCATAATATCGGGCGGTGATCAGGCGGGTCTGTGCATCGGCAAGCCCCTGTTGGGCTGTACGTACATCCAGGGTGGTGCTTTGTCCCTGTTCAAATGCAGCCAAAGCAATGCGCACATTTTCCTTGGCCACGGCCACATTGCTTTGCTCCAATTGCATAGCTTGAATGTAATAACGATAATCCTGATAAGCATTTTGCAAGGCCAGCTGAAGCTGGCTGGTTTGTTGCTGAAGATTGATTTGTTGATATTGGATATTTAATTGAGCATCTTCGATTTGTCGTTTGATGTCAAAGCCATGAAACAGGGGAATGCTTGCCGAAAAGCCGTAGGTAAGGCCTAAGTTACGGTTGGAAATAGGTTGATACGGATTTGTGGCTTGTGCATTTTGCCGGTTAAAACTATAGGTGGTGTTAAAAGAGATGGTGGGAAAACGTTGTGCACGCGTGATCTGCAGGTTATTCTGGGCAATCTGAATATCCTTGGATGCAATTAATAAGTCCGGATTTTGCTGCAATGCTGCTGTTTTAAGCGTTGCTATTTGTAAGCTGGTGTCAACGGGTATAGAATCTTCTACTTCAAATTCCTGATCAGGAGGCAATGCAATCAATTGATTCAGCGAAGCCTTGGTTTTGGCAATCAATGTTTGTTGTTGCAGATAGGCTGAACGTTGGGCGTTGAGGTCAACTTGAGCCTGGAGCACATCCAGTTTGGATCCCAGGCCTGAAGCAAACTTTTGCTGGGCAATGCGCATCCTTTCTTCTGAAATCTGCATCTGTTCTGCGATAGAGGCCAGCTGTTGTTTTTGCTGCACAATCAGGTAGTAGGTGTTCATAATTGAGGCCACGGTTTGAATGACCTGGCTTTTTACGGCCAATTCACCCCGGTCGCGGATATTTTTCAATTCGTCGGCTGCAGCAAACATCCGTAGGCCATCGAATAAGGTCCAGTTCAAATTGCCCGTGAGATTCCACACATTCGATCGGGCATTTTTTTTATCCACCTTTCTGCCATCGGAAAAGGATTGATTCACGTTGTTCGACGACCAGTTGCGTGTGGCATTCAGATTGATTTGGGGCAGCAAAGCGCCGTAGGCATACCGGTAATCGTTATGGGCAATATCTTCCTCGTTTCTGGCCATGAGAATGTTATAGTTATTTTTTAGGCCAATGGCAATAGCGTTATCGAGTGTCATCAAAGGTTGTGCAGAGGCATAATTCAAGCACTGCCCAATCACCAATAATCCTATCAGGAAGAGGCTTCTCTGTAAGATAGTCCATGGATATTTCAT
>JADGHY010000193.1 GCA_019683625.1 Thermoflavifilum sp.
GAACAGGCTTATGAAAGTTTTAAAACTGCTCATCAATATGATTCTGCCCTGTATTACTACGAATTGTATAATGTGATTAATGACTCAATGGCAAATGTGGAAAAAACCCGCCAGATCGCCGATATGCAAACCAAATATGAAACCCTCCAAAAAGAATCTACCATCAAGCAATTGGATTTGCAAAATCAGGCAAAAACCCGGCAGGTTAGCTTGCTTGCAGGAACGCTCATCTTGTTATGTGTACTGCTGGGTATAGTAATCTGGCAGTATGCAAAAACAGAAAAACAAAAAAAGCTCATTACGCAGCAATCTGAGCAGTTAAAAACCATGATGAAGGAGTTGCATCATCGGGTGAAAAACAACCTGCAAATCGTAAGCAGCCTGTTAAGTTTACAAGGATATAAGACAAATGACGAACAAACCAAACGGGCTTTTCGGGAAAGCCAGCAACGCGTATGGGCCATGAGCCTTATCCATCAGCGCCTGTATCAGACCGATCAGCTCACCACCATCAACATTCAGGATTATTTAACCGAACTGGCTGAGTCGCTCATCACAGCTTTTGGTTATGAGACAGATGCATTTGACCTGAAGGTAACAAGCAACTGCCAATGGCTGGATGTGGAGAAAGCCTTACCTCTTGGATTGATGACCAATGAAATCCTCACCAATGCTTTTAAATATGCATTTACTGACCTGATCCATCCTTCGCTGCATTTGCATTTAGAGGAACAACCAGATAAACTTCACCTGACTATTGCTTATTCCGGTAAAGAATGGGATACCCATCTCTGGCTTCGGGGCAGCCGTTCGTTCGGACATCAGCTGGTGGCTACCTTATGCAAACAACTGCGCGCTCAGCAAAAAGTTGATGTAAAGGACAACATTACCACCTTCTCTTTTTCTATCCCCAAATCAGCCTAATGTATGCGAGATGAAAAAATGCATATTCTCATCGTAGAAGATGAATCCATTGTTGCACTAGATCTGGCAACAGGTCTTGAACGGGAAGGATATGATATTGTGGGTGTGGCAGACAATGCTACGGATGCCCGTAAATTATTCACCACCCGTGAGGTGGATCTGCTGCTGATGGATATCCATATCATGGGTGAAAAAGATGGGGTGGAAACAGCCAAAGAATTGATGGCCATCAAAGAAGTGCCTTTGATTTATCTGACTGCGTACACCGATCATGATACCATCCAACGCGTGAAAAAAACTTATCCGGCGGCCTTCCTGTCCAAACCTTATGATATCCACCATGTGCACATTGCTATTGAACTGGCAATCAATAATTTCGCCCTGTTCAGGCAGCAACAATCAGGCAGACTTGTGGCTATGCCCCAGCAAAACCTCAACACAGCCGGCTCCGCAAACCCGACAGATCAGCCCACTCAAGAAAAAGAAGCCATCCTTCAGTTTGACGACTTCATTTTTATCAAACAAAACTATCGATTCATTAAAATCCGCACGGCAGATATCCTGTATGCCAGTGCAGATGATAATTATGTACACCTTCATACAGCTGAGAAAAAATATAGCCTGCGCCTGTCGCTGTCACAACTGATTGACAAGCTGCATACACCCCCACTGGTGCGCATTCACCGTTCCTATGCCATCAACCTCCAGGCTATTCAATCGTTTACCGATCAGGAAGTGGTGATTAACAAGCAACATTTACCCCTCAGCAGAAATTATAAGGATGCCTTTCTGAGGCATTTTCATTTTAAATGAGGTTTTGTTCAACGGCTCTCCCCCTTTTTCTGGTGATTCACCCACCAGATCTTGCATGTTACCCCAACTGGCTGTAGCGCTGTTTAGCAGTACGCTAATTTAGCCACATGATGGTTACACCCATATTTCCTTATCCTATGCACAGTTCCTCGCATACGCGCATGGCCGTGTATGTTGTCAGATATTTTCCCAAGACGGTAGATAAGCATTTGCATGTGATGATCCGGACGGAAGAGGCAGTGCGGATTCGGCTGCAGGTCAAAGATTTTTTTCAGCGGATCTGGTTAAGCCACGATGCCTGGATTCAGGCAGGAGAGCATGCTATTGTGCTGGAACTTGATTTTCTACCAACCGGCATGTATTGGATAGAATGGCCGGCGGATGATATGCCCAGGATTGAATTTTTGAAGGCGTAGGCTTTCGTGTTGTTGACCCTACATCCGGCGTTTGTTACCTCAAAGACTTACAAGTGATTTAGCCCCAATCCCAAACAAAACAGGAGGCCAGTGTGGCCTCCTGTTTGCATATTTTGGCTGGGTAAAGCATCAATAACCGGGATTCTGCTTTAAATATACTGTTCCGGTTTTATTTTCGATATCAATCTGAGATTGAGGAATAGCAAAAATTTCATTTTTTCCCTGCGTAAAATGTGCACCCGTGAAGTAGGGTACTTTAGGAACGGTGAGCTGTGCGTATCTATTCAACACATTTGCCATATAACCAGGCGTTTCTTTATCCCATCTTTGCAGGTCAAAAAATCGATGACCTTCCATAGCTAATTCAAGTCGTTCTTCGAAACGAATAGCAGCCAAGGCTGTGTCTTTCCCTTTTGTAGCAAAATAACCGGAGCCATATACAGCCGTATAAGTACTGATCTTATAATTGTCGGCAGGTTGTGATTGAGGAGAATAAGTAAACGATTTGGCATCGAAGCTTGCATTTTTATACACCCAGCCTGCAGGATTAGCTGCACGCGTCCTAACCTGATCCACGTATGCCTGTGCTTGATTCAAATTACCAAGTTCAGCTTCGCACTCTGCTGCCCATAATAAAATTTCTGAGTAACGGATTACATTTACGTTATTAGCTGTAAGCTCTGTTGCAGCCCAAAAGGTTGAAACATCAGAATAAGTACCTTTCTGACTTTTGGCATATACATTCTTCTTTGGACTGAAAAATCCATCGTTTTTAAGATCCCTGATCCAGGAAGGATCCTGTGGGCCCCAATCCAAATAAGGGATTCCAGGACGTCCCATAGTCCAGTCGATCCTCGGATCCAAGAATCCAGCCCATGCATTGGCCGTATCGCTTACATTACCACCCACTTGTTGAAAGGCATTGTTAGAAAATAAGGGCAATCCATTCGCATCTGTCTTAAAAGCATTGGCTAAATCTTGAGAGGGATTATCAAAACCACAACAAGCCCCAGGACCGGCATTATAGGGAAAGTTTAATACATCTCCGTAATTACCATTAGCATTGCCTGTTATGTTAGCAGCGTCTCCAGAGTTATCATTTACAGACATTTGTACTGCAAATACAGTTTCAGTACTATTTTTAGCAGATGCATCTGGATTAAAATTATTGGCAAAAACTGGCTGAAGGGCATACTTTTGTCCTTTGGGATTCACGCCATTTTGAATAATATCATCTAAAAGTGTTTTGGCCTGACTATATTTTAGTTCATATAAATAACACCAGGCCAAAAAGGCTTCAGCAGCATATTTATTTGCCCGCCCCGGTTCACTCTGAACGGCTGGGAGATGATCCATTGCATATTGGAAATCAGCTTCAATATTGGGTAATGGATCGATATAATTCCCAGAAGCATCAACGTTTGGTACGTTAAAATTATTATTAGCATAAGTGATACTTTCATCCACGTAGGGAATATTTTTGAACACACGATACAATTCGAAATGATAAAATCCTCTTAAAAACCTTGCTTCTGCAATAACTTCAGTGGTATCAAGTGTTTTTAAATCCGTGGCAATCCGAATGGTACGAATGACGTCGTTGGCGCGTTGAATTCCATCATACATAGCATCCCATTTCTGAGCCGGATAGCTGTTACTAGGATCTGCACTCCAGGTTTCAAGCGGCACAATATCACCCTGATCCGAAGGTGTAGAGCCCTTATAGGCATTATCTGCACATACATCTCCATAAACCCAGTTTGAGGCTGCCGATCCCCAGCCAGAGTTATTTCCTCCTTCTCCATCTAAGAGGGAATAAGCTCCGATCAACAATTGCTGAATACCCTCCGGAGTAGCTAAAGTAGATTGGCTTACTGCACCAATAGGTGGCTTATCGAGGAAATTCTTACAGGAATAGGCAAAAAACAATAGTGCCCCTGTAATAAATATATGAATTGAATATTTAGCATGACGTTTCATAAAAATATCTTTTAAAAGGTTAAGGATAAAGGGATCAGAAGCTAAGATTTACACCAACAAAATAGGCCTTTTGATTAGCCGGATAGTTCCCAAAATCAATCCCGAAATTGCTGTTATCATTTAGGTTAGAGCCCTGCAATTCAGGATCGAGCCCTGTGTATTTGGTGATTGTAAACAGGTTAGCTGCCTGAA
>JADGHY010000194.1 GCA_019683625.1 Thermoflavifilum sp.
GAAATTTCTTCCACTAATCCCGTAGCCGTCGGTGATGAAGTGATCATTAGCCATGATCCGCACACCGGTGATACCCTGATCGAAGATATTCTGCCCAGAAAAAATTACATTATCCGAAGCTCACCTCATAAACGCCGGCAAAAGCATATTCTGGCAGCCAATCTGGATCAGGCATGGCTGATGGTAACCGTGTTGCAGCCTCGTACATCTACGGGTTTCATCGATCGTTTTTTAGTGACCACAGCAGCATACCATATCCCCACTTCAATTCTCATCAATAAAATAGATCTTCTGGATGAAGAAGCCAAGGAGATTGTTGCCGAATGGATAGAAATTTATGAAAGCATGGGTTATCCGGTGGAGCTGATTTCGGTAAAGCAAGCCGAAGGCATAGCACAGCTGAAGCAAAGGCTGCAGGATCAGACCACGTTGCTGGCCGGTCATTCGGGTGTAGGCAAGTCTTCTTTAATCAACGCCCTGATTCCTGGGCTTTCCCTGCGTGTACAGCCCATCAGCCGCTGGTCAGAAAAAGGCATGCACACCACCACTTTTGCCGAAATGTTTGAATTGCCCTTTGGCGGGCGTATTATCGATACGCCCGGCATCCGAGAATTCGGGGTAATAGATATTGCGCCGGAAGAGCTCAGCCATTATTTTCTGGATATGCAGCGATATGTCACCAGTTGCATGTTCAATAATTGTTTACATGTAAATGAACCCGGATGTGCGGTAAAAGAAGCCGTAAAAGAAGGGAAAATTTATCCCAAACGGTATGAAAATTATTTGCACATTTTAGAAACGCTTCAGGATGAGTAAATCCATGTTATCCTACAAATAATTTTTCCGCATGTTTTTCGGAAATATCTCCAGTTTTTGCTGACGGGATTTGATATCGGGATTGCTCAATATTTTTTCTGCACCCACCGCAGGAACGGTATGCCGGGCGCAGCTATTGAACAAGGTCATATACAAGAGAAAACTTAACGGAAGAAGCCGTACATGAAGAAATTTATTTGTTTTCTTCATACCAGCCTGAGTAAAAAATATAATTGTTGGCAATGCGTTCAATTTCCCGATTGACCTGTTCGATAGGAATTTCTTTTAATTTTCTCGCCGGTACACCGCCATAAATACAACCACTTTCCACTACGGTGCCTTCCAGCACCACAGCACCTGCAGCAATGATTACGTTAGAATGAATATGCGCATGATCCATTACAATGGCACCCATGCCAATGAGCACATTATCTTCAACCGTGCAGCCATGCAATATGGCCCGATGGCCTATAGTCACATGATCACCAATGATGGTTTTGGTTTTTTGATAAGTACAATGAATGATGGCCCCGTCCTGAATATTTACCCGATTACCAATGCGGATGCTGTTTACATCTGCCCGGATTACGGCATTAAACCAGATGCTGCAATCATTTTTAATCACCACATCTCCTACGATGGTGGCATTGGGAGCAATGAAACAATTTTCTCCGATTTCGGGATAACGATCTTTGACGGCTAAAATAACTGGCATATTCGTGAATTAAGGGTCAGGCATCAGCCATTCCATGGGGAATGGTGGTACTTTTGCAAAAGTAGTCGAATTCAGCTTATGAATCACCGGGAATTGTTTTTCAGGCATCTGGCGCAAACTTCTCCTGAACCCTTGGCCTGGGAGATCACGAAAGCCGAAGGGGTTTATCTGTGGGATGCCGCAGGCAAACGTTATCTGGATCTGATCGGTGGCATTAGTGTATGCCATGTAGGGCATCGCCATCCGCATGTGTTGCAAGCAATAGAAGATCAATTATCTCGCTATTTGCATGTGATGGTGTATGGCGAACTGATTCAGTCGCCCCAGGTCCAATATGCCGAACTACTCACGCGGCATCTACCCGGTAATTTGCAGCAGGTATATTTTACTAATTCGGGTGCAGAGGCCATAGAAGGCGCCATGAAGCTGGCCAAACGTTATACGGGCAGGCCGCATGTATTTTGTTTTCACAATAGCTATCATGGCTCCACGCAAGGAGCGCTGAGCCTGTTGGGCGATGAGTACTGGCGTCGGGCCTATCGGCCTTTGTTGCCGGGTATTTTCCGGTTTGCATATAATGACCAGGAGATAATCGATCAGATTGATGAGCAAACGGCCTGTGTGATTGCAGAAACTGTTCAGGCCGAGGCCGGTGTGGTGAGTCCGGATGCAGCATGGATGCAGGCATTGGCAGCAAAATGCAAACAAACAGGCACGCTTTTGATCCTGGATGAAGTACAATGCGGATTTGGGAGAAATGGCACCCTCTGGGCTTTTCAGCAATTTGGCGTAGTGCCCGATATCCTGGTGCTGGGCAAGGCTTTGGGCGGAGGATTGCCGCTGGGTGCATTTATTGCTTCGTCCCAAATCATGCAGTCGCTCACCCATGATCCGGTGTTGGGGCATATTACCACGTTTGGCGGGCATCCGCTTTGCTGTGCTGCCGGGAAAGCTGCCATGGAGGTGTTGTTGCAGGAACGCTTATGGGAGCAGGTTCAAGATAAGGCCAACCTTTTCTGCGAATTATTGCAATCCCTGCCTTGCCGCCGGATCCGCAACCATGGCCTGATGATTGCTATTGAATTTGAAAGTTTCGAGATCAACAAGCAAATTATCCATCGTTGCTGGGAGAATGGATTGTTTACCGACTGGTACTTGTTTGCACCGCATTGCATGCGCATTGCACCACCGTTAATCATCACAGAACAACAAATTCGGCAGGCTTGTGCTATGCTTTCTGAATCGGCACGTCAGGTATTAGGCACTTAAAAATCGAGCTGCACGCTGCCGAATATCCCGAAGTTGTGATGATAAGCTTCTGTGGGCTGTATCTTGGGTGTCACGCGCCAAACGAAGTCTATGCGGAAGAAATGCAAAATATTTTCTACGCCTGTGCCCAGTTCCAGATAAGGATTTCCCTGCAGTGTTTTAAAAGGGCCTTGGTTAACAAGGTTCAGCTGTTGATTGGCTGGTGAAAGATTGCCAATGATACCCTTTGCTGTCCAGAACTGGCGCAGCTTGAGCTTATTCAGCAACGGAATATAGGTGAAAATACCTCCTCCCAATTCATGTTCAATCATAAATCCCGCATATTCATCGCAAAGAAACTCATATCGCTGCATCATGTCAAAGGCATACTTATCGTAATAATACAGGTTATTGCCGGGTGGCACCTGAAGCAATACAAAGGGTAACGTACCATAGATCTTGCCTCCGAAGAAATTGTAATAAAGATGGCCAAATGGTGCAATGCTCATATAATCTGAGATGCTGGCCGTCACCTTCTGAAAAGCATATTGTCCACTCAGAAAACCTTTCATGCCCAGGGTGAATTTTACATCTACAATCGGATAATCACTTCCCAAGCTGATGCGGTAATAATTCCCTTCCAGAAATTGTTCCTGATAAGCATATCGCAATTCTAATGACACTTCTGAGCTGGAAAGTGGATTGCCATTTTTACCGTCGATGGCAAAATCATCTTTGGTGGGCAAAGGGGCGTAGGGGGAAAATTGTTGATTCAGCAAGGTGATGTGTTGAGAAAAACCACTGTAATCTTCATGATAAAATTCCATTCTCTTCTCATCAACCAGCACAAACTTTTGCGTAACACCGGGCTTATATACGGCCAGCGTAAAAATATTATCGGTATTAATCTGGTCGTAATAGATAGCTCCGTTATCCAGATCATGGGTATAAGAAGCGTACAAATAAATGCGAGGACGGCGATGCAGGATCCATAGCGCAGAAGCATGTCCTTTAAAGGTGCGGTCGGCCGTGCCGTAAGCCAAATAATTGCTCAGATAAAGGTTTTTGCTGAATTTGGTATTCGTTCCTACATCCAATCTCAACCGAATGTTTTCCAGATGATTGGCTGAAAGTTCGTAATAATAGGGTCCCAATTCCAGGGGTCCTACTTCTTTTACGCCGGTGACCAGAAATTGCACGGTGTGTGAGTATTTTTGAAAGGTGGGATTATGCTGCAAGGAATCCACCATTTCATACACGCCCTGTTCCTGACGTGCCAATGGTTCAAACCGATGTTCCGTCCAGAAGCTATCACTTCGGTTTCGGGCATCGGGCAATACCACGATATTATCCTTATAATGCGGGTTGTCAAAAATATTTGTTGCGGCTGTGTCATTGATGGCCAAAGGTTCATACAAAGTAGTTTTTCGGCCAATGAACGTGAGTTTCCGGGCAACGGGTGTGAAGAAATCGGCAATAAATTTATCCTTAGATAGGAACCATACAGAGTCATTGTAAGGCTTGTATTCCTG
>JADGHY010000006.1 GCA_019683625.1 Thermoflavifilum sp.
GGACGAGTATCGTCACTAAGCAGAATTGACCAGGCCTGCATGCTTTCGATCTGATCAAATACAATTTTTAGGATAGCAATGATGGGAATAGCCAGAAACATGCCTGCTATGCCCCACATCATTTCCCCAATTACCACGCCAATAATGGTAATCAGCACATTAATCTTCACCTGTGCTCCCACAATCCTGGGCATCAGAAAATTGGCATCGAAGGTATGTACCACTATCATGGTAATGACGAGAGCCAGCGTCTTGCTGACGCTCCCACTTGCAAATGTGATTAAGGCACAAAGTACCATGGAAGAATAAATGCCCACATAGGGAATAATGTTCAGAATAGCCGTAATCACGGCCAGCAACCAGGCATAGGGAATGCCTATGATCCAGAAAATGCTGCCAAGCAAAATGGCAATGGCCACAATTTCCATGAGCAAACCCAACACATATCTTTTTACTACACGTTCCACCTGCTTGAGTGTGGCATATACCTTGGACTGATGATTTTCCTGAAAAAGCCGCATCAGAAAACGGGTGAGCAAACGCCGATAGTACAGCAGCAAAAACATGTAAATAGGTATGAAAATGATAAACAGCAAGGTGGAAGATACCGATACAACGGTGTGACCAATAATCGCACTGGAAGAAATATTCTCTGTGGCAATCTGAATCAGGTCTTCCCGGCTTTGTATTTTCAAATGCAGATGCTCATGCAGCCATTGTTGCAATTGTTGTAAGGTAATGTTAAGCTGTTGTTCCAGTGCAGGCCAATCTCCCGCCATCACCCGTACCTGTGATGCCACGAAATAGAGTACCGACAGCAGCACGGCAATAAATAATACAATGGATATGAGCACGGCCAAGCTTCTGGGAATATGTATTTTTTCCAGAAAACGATTTACGGGCAATAACATCATGGAAAACAAAAACGCAAACAAAAGCGGTGAGAGCAGTGGCTGCCCGATATCCACCAGATAGCCTATGAGCACTATGCTGAGCAGTATGCCAGCCAGCCTTACAAAAAAAGGAAGCGAGGACGAATTCATACAGAAAGTCTTAGGCAGTGAATATAAAAACTTCAGGGCATATTTTCATGTCCATTTAAAAATGCAGAAGCAGAATAGGAAGGTGGGATAAGCTCTGTTTTGCTTTTTGGCCGGCGATTTACCTGCCAGGAAAAATTGCGGAGCAGATAATCCTGCAGGCGTGCACCTTTTAACGGACTCATGCTGCCGGAAGGTTCTCCCCGAAAAGCTACCCGATATACTTTCTGATCCTTGAAATAGATATCAATCACCGAACAGGACACGCGGTTGATGCCAATGAATGCTCCCTGATCGTCCTGTACGTAATACACACTTTCTGCATTGCCGTTTACATGCATCCAGTTTAAACGATTGTCCTCAAAATATCCGAAGATAGTTCTGCCTTTTACCTGATTGAACATGTTTTTGCCAATTTGGTTGATGATGATAGCATGCTCAATCAACTGCAATTCCTTGGCCTGCTGATGTTCAGTAAGCAGATAGATGGTATCACCGCTGAGCTGATAATCGCCTATCCACACTACCGGTTGGATATAAAACCGAAAAGTGGAATCGGCAAAAGAATAATACATGCTATCGGCTACGGCTTGCAGGGAATCGGAATAAATCCGCACATGGTGAAAAGCACTGAAATACCGGATGGCAGAGCTATCCTGGCGGGCGGAATCGGGCAAAGCTGTTTTTTCCGGATCTAATGGGCCTTTGTTTGGGGTATCCTTTCGGGGAATGATACCCGAAAATAAGGTATCTGCAACCGTGTATAGGGTGTCATTTTTCATTTCGTAAATCAGCAGGGGCTGTTGGGTGGCCAGCAGGGTACTTGTCTGATCGTGGGTTTCGGCATAGCCCGCCAGTACCGTCACTTTCCTGGAAGTATCGCGCCAGATCACATTTCCCCGGGCTACGCCCAACCCTTTTTTCCGAAAATAAAACAAGCTGTCGGCAGTGGTCATCTGGCTGCTGTCTGTAATCACCGATCGGCTGGCAAACATGGCCTCACCTAAATCAGTATTGTAATAACCATCATGGGTATGGATGACGGTGGCACTATCTTGCAAATGAATAAGAGTAGGTGCAATAAAATAGGCTGTGTGTGTATCGGTATGATAAGCCAGGGAATCTGTGCGGAGTGTGTACTGGGGATCGTTGAGCCTCACCTGATGCTGAAAAAAAGCCTGATGTAAGTCAGTATAATAGGTAGCAGATTGGCTGGTAAGCGTGGTCTGCTGGCTCACCAGTTTTCCTCCTTGCAGATACTGGGCTACATGTTGATGGAGATCGTAAGTGAGTTTTTCGGTGAATAACGTCATCTGCGCATCCTGCAAACGCACATGTCCGGAAAGAATAGCTAATTTTTCATTTCCCAGATAATGCAAATAATCGCCATAAGCCTGTACGCTATCAGCCTGATTGATATGGATATGCCCGTAAGCATCCACGACATTGGTTGTATTGTTTTTATAAGCACTATCGCACGAAAACAGGGTATTCCCTTGCTGCAAGATCACATGCCCCATGAGTTTGGTAATATCAGAATCGGCCTTTTGGATGCCTATAAGAGAATCGGCATGAATAATGTAAATAATTTTCACGGAATCATTTCGGGGTAAGGGCTGCTGTGCCTGAGCCGTGGTTACCACACAAAGGCAGCTCATCCAGCCGATGAAGCAGGCCATCCATCTTTGCATCTTTGCATCAATGCTGCCCATGCAGGCAAGTTAAATCAAATTCATCTTGCAACAGCAGGATGAAAAATGTTAAGTTTTTTTTGTTTGAAAGCCCCATGCAAAATAAACCGTAATTGGGAAATAGGCTGCACCCTATCATCAATCGTCTTGCGGGTTTCCGGGCTTTGCTTGTTGTTATTTGTAAAGAAAAATATTACGGCCGAGAGTTGGTGGGAGGCATCAGATAAACAGTATCCGGAGCAAGCGGTTGAATCTTTTGCCGGCTGCCAAATATGGAAAAATGCACATAACGTTGAGGGTTCAGCCGCATGTCTTCCAGCAAACGATTCAGGTTGGCTGTGGATTGCTGGAGGTTATGATAGAGCTGGGGATTGTTCAGCAAGGCACCCAATGACCCTTGTCCCCGATTTATTTTATCGAGAATTTGTTGCAGGTCATTTAAGGAATGATTTAGCTGTTCGCTGAGTTGTTGCCAATGTATGGCGGCCAACTGACCTGTTAGTTCTTGGGTATTGGCCAGGATGGCATGCAGGGTATCTTTCTGAGATGTCAGGCCGGCAACAAATGCATTTGCCTGTTGCATGATTTGTCGGGTTTGTGCGGTGGCTTCTTCCAGATGAGCAAGGGTATTTTTCAAAGAGGCGATGGAATATTGCAAATTCTGCCGTGTCGTGGGCGACAGCAGGGCGTGCACATCCAGCAGCACAGTATCTACTTCGGCCAGTGTATGTTGCAACTGTTGGGAAAGGGGTGAAAGCTGTCGGGTGAGTTCGCCGGTTAATGAGCTGGGAGCTGCACTCTGCAGCGTGTCCCCGTTTTTTAAAAATTGCGGCGCATCGCCCAGCTCAATGCGGATGCTTTTAGGACTCAGCAGATCTGGACTATAAATGCTGGCCGTGGAATTAGCAGGTATGCGTACATTCTTACTGAGATTTAATTTCACAATGACCATATCAGGTTCGTGTGGTGAAAGCTGCATGCCCGTGACCCTGCCCACCAACAGGCCATTTACCACCACCGGGCTTGATACATTTAACCCCTGTACATCGTGATATTTGACATACAGGTTACGACCCGAGCCGAATAAATTACTCCCTTTCAGCACATTAAAGCCAATGATCAATAAGGTAACACTGATGACGGTTAAAGCGCCTATCTTGGTTTCGTTGGATACTTTCACGGGATATTCTCATATTTTGTTAACAAACATACAGAAAAATCCTGACTGCAACCGGGAAAGGATATGCATGAGTTTATCCCGCTCTTGTAGGGCATTTGCAGGAGAAGAATAAATTTCTGCGCTGGCTTTGGAGGCAGTAAATTATCTTTAGCCCATGGATGTGAAAATTGAACCCAGCTGGAAAGCCGTGCTGGAGGAAGAATTCCGGCAGCCTTATTTCGCGCAGATTGTTGAACACGTCAAGATGGAAAAACAGATGGGCAAAACCATATTTCCACCAGGCAGACTCATATTCAACGCATTTCAGCAAACACCCTTCGATCGGGTGAAAGTGGTATTGCTGGGGCAGGATCCTTATCATGGGCCCGGGCAGGCGCATGGCTTATGCTTTTCGGTTCCTGACGGTGTAGCTTTCCCACCATCACTGGTGAATATTTTTCAGGAGCTTCACAACGACCTGGGCGTGCCTATGCCCAGCAGTGGCGATCTTACGCCATGGGCCCGGCAAGGGGTGTTGCTGCTCAATGCTATTCTTACGGTGCGGGCCGGTGAGCCGGCTTCGCATAGCAAGATCGGCTGGGAACGTTTCACAGATGCCGTAATCCGAAAAATATCGGATCTGAAATCGGGAGTGGTGTTTCTGTTGTGGGGGCGTTTTGCCCAAAGCAAAGAAGCCTTGATTGATACGGGCAAGCATCATGTGCTGAAAGCAGCTCATCCTTCTCCCTATTCGGCCGAACGCGGATTCTTTGGCTGTCGCCATTTTTCAAAAACAAATGCGCTTTTGATGCAGGAAAAACAATCGCCTATTGACTGGCGCTTGCCTTAAGGGTAAAAATAGTTTGTTATGGCTGCACATCGTTCAATTTCTTTATGGAAACGGGTAGTATTCGGTGTTTTTGCCGTGTATGTAGCGCTGCTCTTTTTGGTTACCATGTTGCTGACGGCAGGATATGTGGCCATTTGCTATCTGTTTTTCCGGGAGCCCCGTCGCACGGCCATGGTGCTAAGGGGCTATCGCGTGTGGATGCATGTGTTTTTACCTTTGGCTGGCTGTCCCTTCCGGATTCGGGGCCGGGAGCGGCTGAAGGGGCGTGGCCCTTTTGTAGTGGTTGCCAATCATCGTTCTTTCATAGATATTCTGGTGATGACGCCCTTTGTGCCGGGTGTGAATAAAACACTTGCCAAAAAAGAATTGGCATCCATTCCCATTTTTAACCTTATCTACCGTGCAGGATCGGTGTTGGTAGATCGGAAAAATCCGGCCAGCCGGGCCAAAAGTTATGAAACCATGAAACAGGTGCTCAGCCAGGGCATGCACATGATCATTTATCCCGAAGGCACGAGGAACACGACAGCAGAACCTTTGCGGGCTTTTCAGGACGGTGCCTTTGCATTGGCTATTGATACACAATGCCCCATTGTGCCCGCTGTGTTGTTTCATACCGAAAAAATTCTTCCCCCCGGAGCCGGACTGTACTTCCGGCCGCACCGCATCGAATTGCATTTTTTGCCACCCATTTCGGTGCAGGGATATCAGCGCAATCAGGTGCAGGAACTCAAACAGCTCGTATTTTCCCGGATGCAGCAATATTATGTCCAATACCTTCAGCAAGGTTATTGAAATAAATCGTAGAACTGCCGGGTACGGTTGAACTTCAGATCGTGTAACACCCCTGCCACGGGATTGATGGTGATGCTGAAAGATTTATAGAAGCCATAAGGGATAATGCTGATGTTCATGCGCCAGCAGTGCAGGTCGCGGGTGAGATTAATGGTCGTATAGGTTAATTGCTTGAGGCGAAAATCAAATCCGCTGCTGATGCTCACCTTCCATTTGGGTGTGAGGTTAAAATCACCACTGAAAATAAGCGATTGATTGAAGATGGTGGTATCGCGTTTGTAATCGGGTGTACGCGTGCGATTAAAGCTTAAACTATAACTCAGGTTAAGGCTCCAGGGAATACTAAAATCAACCATATCGGCAAAATTTCTTGGCCGGGCCAGCATTTCCTGCTCCTGTTGCAGGGTGGTGACTTCAGGCGTTGCATTTTCCTGGGTTGTTTCACTGGAAGATTTTTTTTCGTTGGCCTCTGAACGAAAAGAAGTACTCAATGCAATATTGCCGCTCCGCAATTTGCCAATGGTATAGCGGCCTGTCTGCCACACATAGCGGTTGATGTCCCTGCCCGTGGAATCCTGTACATAGGGATCAATGACCCCGGATGCTGACAGATTAATTTTATCAAATAATGTGGTGCTTGCGGAAAGGCTGATGGGACTCAGTTTTAACGAATCTGCATAAAAATTATAAGCGCTGTTGATGCTGAATGTATTCAAAAGCTGAACCTTCTTTTCATGATTTACCGTGTCTTTTTTCGAGAAGACTTTCATTTCCAGGTTATTGTTGATGCCAAAATTTAATCCTCCAAATCGGCCATAGGCGGGAGGTCCGTAAATAGAGCCATCGAAAACCGAAACCTGTTGTTTATAACCACTGGTATCTACCTGTACCATGTAATAATATTTGCTGCCCAGGTCGGGCTGATAAGATACGCCAATGGTGGGCGTGAGCACATGCCGGATGGCCTTGATCTTTCCGTGTTTAAACTGCACCAATCCATACAAACGGGTACTGAATGAAGCGCCGGTGGTGAGCTGGGTAGTAGGGAAGAATCCATATTGGTAGGTGCTGTCGAGCCGATTGAGTTTGGGATTGAAATGCAGGAACATCTTTCGGGTGTAAAACGTCTGGCTCAGGCCAATGCTGGGAGAAAAAGTAAAATACTTAAATGCCGGCAAGGATAAGCTGATGGGAATACTATGCTGAATACCGCTTTGAAATTTTTTAAAAAAACTGGGTTTCAGGAATTCTGTATCCACGAAGCTCACGCTGTTCGATGCCTGCATGTTGTATCCAATCCCGATTTTTTGATACCACTTGGGAATGCCTGAAAAATTTCGGGATTGAAAAGGATAGATGGTATTCATGGTGAAGGTGAGCTGCGGAAAAGCAATGTTCACCTGCCGGGTTGATGTATTCTGGCTGTGGCTGGCACTCAGGGTAAGGTTAAAGGGTGAGCCTTGCCAGGTTTTAGAAAAAGCAATTGAGGAATTCAAGGTATTGTTCAGCCGGATGGCCGGATCAGTTACGTTGTAAAGATTGTATGTGGAAGTGCCGGCATTTACGCTAGCTGAAAAGTTAATGCCGGGATGTGCCTTGGGATCGATGCTGTGCGACCACATGATGCGAAAATCTTTGGAATGCTGGAAGTCGGGCGTTTTCGGATCACCAAAGCGTGTGTTGGCAATGCTCAGGTTTAGGCTTCCGCTGTATCGGTATCGTTTCCGATAGGTGGGGTTAATGGTAATATCCCAACTGCCATAGGAATACACATCGCCCCGGATGGTCATATCGAAATAAGGTCCTAACCCAAGATAATAGCCCAATCCGGTGAGCCCTATCCCTTTTTGTTGCGTGACGGTATAGGCTGGGGGCAACAGGCCGGTACGTTGCCCGGTGGAAAGCGGAAAAATAAAAAATGGCAAATACAGCGGAGTGGGCACCCCTTCAAACTCCAGCTCTGCATTCCGGGCCACAATAAGTTTATTGGCAATTACCTTGGCCTGACCGATATGGATAGCAAAATGAGGCGTATCCAGATCGCAAGTGGTGTACCAGCCATTGGCACCAAATACAGTATTGTTATTTACAATTTTAGATTTTTCGCTGTGTAAGAAACCTTCACCCTGTTGTGTGGTGGTGTTGAAGATGATGCCTTTTTTGGTTTTAAAATCATATTTGATGGTATCCGATAAAAAGGTTTGTTCGCCATCTTTAAACACGGGGGGCTCATGAGGCTGGCCTAAACTATCGAGCACATAATATGCCGTGACAATAGAGGTATGTTGATTCAAATTGATGCGATCGGCTTTTAATGCGTAATTCTTGTAAGTGGTTCTGGCTTTGTTGAAGAGATAAATCTTTTGTGTTTGCATATCCATGACGATCGAATCAGCAGCCTGATACTGAACCGGTGCATCCAGTGCATCTTTGGAAAGGCGGATGGCCGAAGTATCCAGTTGCAAACTATCCGGTGTTTGTAAGGTTTGCAGCGGACGAATGGCGGGCAATAAGGTGTCAGTTCCAGCGTTGAGCAAAGTACGTTTGGGAACGGTATCCTGCTGTTGGGCCAGCAGATGACTACTCAGCAAACAAAGCATCAGTCCGATAACTATGGATTTTGCGTTATTTTTGCTGAGTAAAGCCATGGTGGACAAAATTAGGTATATCCGGCATTATTCGGGGATTTCCGTGATGCCAGTTTATTTTTTAAAAAACTTTAACTTCTCATTCATGCCGGGCTTCAAGCAAAAACATTTCGTTTGGGTATTGTTAGGTAGTTGCTTCATGGGGTTATTTTCGTTGCAAGGCTTTTCCCAAACCACAACCGATCGGAAATTTATTGTGGTGCTCGATGCCGGACACGGTGGTAGTGATGTGGGCGCCAGAGGAAGTTTTTCCTTGGAAAAAAATGTAGCCCTGGCTATAACCCTGAAGTTGGGAAAGCTGCTGGAACAAACACAGCCTGATGTGCAGGTGGTTTATACCCGCACAACCGATACCTATCCTGCCCTTTATGAGCGGGCGGCCCTGGCCAATAAAGTACATGCTGACTTGTTTATTTCCATTCACTGCAATTCTATGCCCTATCACCGCGTGTTGGTCGGGCACCGATATGTGAAGCGCAATGGCAGGCGTTATCGTGTACCCATTTACAAGATGGTGCGTTCGTCATCTGAAACAGGCACGGAAACCTATGTATTGGGCTTGCATCGCATGGGGCAGAAAACACAAGCCATTGAAAGCGAAATGGAAGCCGATAGCAATGACGTGGAGGCTCGTGAGAATGCTTATATCGTCCACGAGAAAAACTATCAGCAAAATTATGGCGGGTTTGATCCCAGCAAGCCTGAGACTTATATTTTGCTGGCCTTGCATTCTTCAGCCTATCTCTCCCAAAGCATTGCTTTTGCCGATAGTGTTGAACAGGAATTCAAACGTATAGGCCGCCCCAGCAGAGGGGTTAAGCAAAAAGGACTGGCCGTATTGGCCGGCACCGCCATGCCAGCCGTGCTGATTGAAACGGGGTTTATCAACAATCCGGTGGAAGAAAAATATTTGAACTCAGATGCCGGACAATTGGAAATTGCACAATGCATTGCCCGGGCTATCGAAAAATACAAAGAAGCGGTATGGAAATATCGGTCGTTGGTGAATACGGTGCATGAATCTTTTGCTGCCGATGCTTCCGCAGCTCCCGTCTATCGTATTCAGCTGCTGGTAAGCAGCCATTATTATTCCCCAAACGACCACATCTTTCAACATCTGGACATGCCCGTGGAAGTAGAAGACACCACCATCAACGAACAAAAGCTATATCGCTATCTTACGGGGCATTTTTTGCAACGCGATTCAGCCGAACGGAAACTCGATTTTATCCATCAGATTGGCTTCAAAGATGCTTTTATTGTCACGTATCAACAGGGCTCACGGATAGATCCCTGAAATGATATTGCCTTTTATATGGCTATACGCACCACATGCTGTTTTAACCCGTAAACGCATTCAAGGTTTTAATTGCAGAAAATCATCATAAGCCACCTGCTGAATGGCATGGCAAATGCGAATATAGGCCGGAATCAGGCTGCTGTCGCTTACTTCAGCAAGCAGGTATTTGGGATTATTATTGAGCAAAGCCACATAACCTTGTGGGGTTACCAAGCCTGTGCCTGTAAAAAAATTATAATCTGCAAACGCAGGAGCATAGGGATTAAATAAATTTCTGCTCCAGGGATAGCGTTGTTGGGCTGGAACATGCAACTGTGCCAGCAATGTTGCTGCAATATCCAGCTGGGAGCTGATCCTGTGCAATACCACACCTCGCCATTCCGGCCTGATGACTTCTCCCGCTAAAATCAAGGGGATACGATGCCGGAGTTTTTCTTCCAGAGCCCGCAGGTATTGTGATTCATGGCTATGATCGGCCACCAGCACCCAAAGGGTGTGCTTAAACCAGGGTTCATGTCTTGCTGCCCGCAATAAATCTCCGATAGCCGCATCGGTATAATGCATGGAATTGATAAACGGAATTTGATAAGGTGAAACTTGCAGGGTGTCGGGTGCTGGAATATCGTATGGAATATGAGAACTCAGGGTGTACCAGCAGTAAAAAAAAGGTGTATCGGTTTGATGCAGCTGTTGCAGCAATATTTTCCATGTGATACCATCGGGAACGCCAAGGGAACCTCTGGGCAGGCTTGCCGGCAAATCATGCCCATCGGCCACCCATTGGAAATGTTTGTTAAAGGCATAGGCTCTTAGATTTCCGAAATCAAGCTGTCCGCCATATAAAAATCCGGTATGATACCCTACGCGTTGTAGGTCTTCATTAATAGCAGGCAAATGCACCGTCATCTGCGGATCATCGCATACAGAAACCCCGCTGGTGGCCGGAAATGCACTTAAGATAGCCGGTATACCCTGATCGGAAACATGTCCGCTGGCATAGAGGCTGTCCAGATAAATTCCCTGGTGGATGAGGCTATCCAGCACAGGCGTGATCTGAGGAGTAATGCCATCGGCTGTAAAACTTTCCAGGATAATTAACACGATATTCGGCCGCGGAGTAGTCAACACCATTTCCGAACTGTCTGTCGGATAATGATACAGGCTATCCACAATCTGTCGGGCTTCCGCATCCGGGAAATAAGGATAGGGATTGTAGCGCTCATGGCTGTAATGGCTGAGCAGGTTTCTGATCAGATTCCAGGTGGGATTTACCGCAGCATCGTTTAATATGCTGCGCGTGGAAAAATAACTGATGCTTTCACTAATGGGGAAACGTTTCCAGCCACCTCGAATGCCGGTTAATAGTAAAAATCCGATGCATACAAAACTCAATAAGCCTATGCCTATCCGCTGAGGCCATGTACCTGAAACATTCCAGTTGTAAATATGCACATACCGCAAATACACCCAGGCATAGATGCCATCCAACAGAATTGTACAGCCCCAAAACACAAGCGTTAGCTGCCAGGATGCCGTATGAAACACTTCCGACGGATGCCTGAAGTGCGACAGCGCCTCATAATTGAGTTTTGATTGCCATTCGGTATATACCGCAGCTTCACCATAAGCAATGCTGCCATGGATAAACAATATGAGCATCACCACCAGCAAAGCAGCCTGAGCAAACAAGCGTTTACCGGTTAGGTAGCCCAGCATCATCAGCACAAAGGGAAGTATCATGGAGTAGCATGCCGTGGAAATGTCCAGTGGCAGCGCATATCGGAAAGATAATAACAATTGCTTCAGCGGAAGATCTGCTACCAGCACATGATTAACCAGAAAAAATACAGCCCGGTTGCAGGCCGATACCAGCAACCAGAAAGCAAATAACTTCACCAGCCAGCGAATGATCTTTCCCATGAACATGTTGCATCAGGCGCGCAAAGATAAGCCGTTCAGTAAAAACCCCAGGTAAGCGGCTGGTTAATGGCATGGTGGTTATTATGATGGTCAATATCAAACGGGAATGTGCACAAAATGAGCTAAACATTAACTCACCGTAAGGATATTGTTGCTGATGTGTACGGTGTATTGCTTGAGTGGACTGGCTGCCGGGCCTCGCAATACAGATCCCGTGGTAGAAAACTCACTGCCATGTGCCGGACAATAAAACAAATCTTGGCTGGCCACGTAGCTGATGACCGTTCCCTGATGGGTGCAGAAGGCAGAAAGCGCTGCAAAATCAGCCGGTGTATTACCTGATGAAAGCCTGGCTATGATGATGCCATTGGTCACCACGTAATCCCCAACCTGTTGCAACTGGCTGTTTAAGTCAATAGAAACCGCAGATGGATCACTATTCCCTGAAGGAGATACAGTATTTCCTGACTTGGAACAAGATGCCAGACAGCCTATGCATGCGGCTGCAGCACCCAGGCCCAACATGTGCAAAAACACCCTTCTTTCCATGGTTTTTTTAACATTATCGGTGCCGGCTGTTTACGGGTTGCTTTGGCTGATGATTTTATCTATAAGTTTTTCAAAATAATCAGGAGCATATAACAACCGGCTTCCATACCAGGAAAACATTTCCCCGTCCACAAAATAACAAGCTGCTTCAGGTAACAGGCTTTGCATAGCTTGTTGATGAATTGCTTTGAAAGGGAAAGGTTCGGATGAAAGCAGGATAAGCTCGGGTTTCACCTGCATGATGTCAGATGCTTCTACCTGCGGATATCTTTCCAGATGGGCAAATGCATTCTGAAAACCGCAGCGTTGCAACAGATGATCAATGAAAGTGTGGCTGGCGGCCACCATCCAGGGCCGATACCAGATAAAATAAGCCACCCGCAAAGTTACCTGTCGGTAGCTTACGCGCTTTTCTAATTTCTCAAATGCAATGTGAATCTGCTGCACGAGCGCTTTCGCCCTTGTTTCCCGTTGGGTCATTTCCCCCACGGTAAGCATCATCTGCAGTGCATCGGCTAAGGTATATATATCGCTTACCCACACGGGAAATTCGGGCATCAGCTCTTCCAGTTGGCTTTTTTCATTTTCTTCTCGGTTAGCCAAAATCAGGTCGGGCTGCAGTTTCCGGATAATATCCAGATGCAGCTGTTTGGTGCCCCCTACACGCGTTTTTGTCCGATACCAATGCTCAGGATGCACACAGAATTTGGTGATGCCCACCACCTCTTCATCCAATCCTAAATCATAGAGCCATTCCGTTTGAGAAGGTACCAGCGATACGATGCGACTCGGCGGAAATGGCACCTCAACGATTCGTCCGATCTGATCGGTAAAAACTTTTCGCATATCTATCGAAATTACAGATAAACGATGGTGTGTTTCGGGTCAAATCCGGCCAACGGATGTGGAAATGTATATACCTTCAGATGAAGATTACATGCCAGGGGCTAATGTGATGCGTGAGAGGGATGGCCGGCAGTCCGATGTTTTTGTTGCAGCTTGCTGTGTTTGTAGCTATACGTAAAATACACTACCAATCCCACAACCAGCCAAATCAGGAATCGCAACCAATTGGTATAACCTAATTCTGTCATCAAATATAAGCAACTGGTGAACCCTAGCACGGGTATCAAAGACCAGTTTTTCAGGTAAGTAAAAACCGTGATGATAAGCGCAACCAGAATAAACAACATATAAGGCAGGCGTTCTCCCAGGCTCAAGGGATGCGCGGCATCAAATTGCCACAAGCCGATGATAAAATGCCTGAATACCATCAGGCCTGTGATAAATAAAGCCGGTACAATATATTTCCCGTTCACATAAGGTACTTTAAAACGCTTTGCCGGTGCAGTTTTACCCGCATCGGCCTCTGGTGAAGGCTCGGGTAGAAACAAAATTCCTCCGCACACCAGCACGAAGGCAAACAAGGTACCTATGCTGGTGAGATCGGTGACTTCCTGGAGATTCATGAACAAAGCGGGAACCGCCACCACAATGCCTGTGATGATGGTAGAGAAAGAAGGTGTTCCGAATTTGGGATGAATGCGGGCAAAAGCCGGTGGTAACAGGCCATCCCGGCTCATGCTCATCCAGATGCGTGGCTGCCCCATTTGAAACACCAGCAGCACACTTGCCGTGGCAATCACCGCGCTGATGGAGATGAGATAGCTGATATGGGTTAAACCGATTCGTTGAAACACAAAGGCCAGCGGATCATTGACGTTTAATTCCTGAAAGGGCACCATGCCGGTGAGCACCAGCGATACGAGGATATACAAAATGGTACAGATCAGCAAGGCCAGGATCATGCCCCGTGGCAAGTCGCGTTGAGGATTGCGGCATTCTTCGGCTGTAGTGGAAATGGCATCAAAACCAATGTAGGCAAAGAAAACAGCCGATACACCTTTCATCACTCCTCCTAATCCATGCGGCAAGAAAGGCGACCAGTTTGCCGGTTGCACATAAAAAAATCCAAGCACAATCACCCCCACGATCACTGCCAGTTTTAAAGCTACCATCAGATTGGTTGCCAGCTTGGTTTCCTTGATGCCGATATACACCAGATAAGTAATAAGCACCACCACAAACAAGGCTGGCAAGTCGGCAATACATTTCAGGGGGCCGATGGCAGGCGCGTCGATCCAGGCATGGTAGGCCTGTTGCAGCTGGAGGGGAAGGCTTTGCAGGGAATGGCCAGCGGCAAGTTCGTGCAAGACTGCATGATAGCCCCGATAGGCCGAAAGAAAATCCATGGTGAAATAGTCGGGCAGCTGGATATGAAAACCAGCCAAGAGATTGGTAAAATAACCGCTCCAGGAAATGGAAACGGCAATATTGCCTATGGCATATTCCATCAGCAAGTCCCAACCGATAATCCAGGCGATCAGTTCTCCAAAGGATGCATAAGCATACGTGTAAGCACTTCCTGAAACGGGAATCCTTGCGGCAAACTCAGCATAGCACATGGCCGAAAAGCCACAGGTGATGGCCGTCAGCACAAACAGCAGGGAAATGCCCGGTCCACCATGATAAGCGGCCTCGCCAATTGTGGAAAAAATACCGGCGCCTACTACGGCCGCAATGCCCATGGCGGTAAGATCTTTTACGTTGAGTTCCCGTTTCAAATGTCCCTGATGGCCCTCTGATGTGGCCTCTGTATGTGCCTCCTGTAAAATAATGTCAACGGGCTTCCTTCTGAAATAAACGCTAAATCGACCCATGAATAGCTTATGACGTTCGGTTTAGTAAATAATTCACTAACTCTTCCAATGGCTTTTTTCGGGATGAAATCACGGCAATTTCTTCCAGGTGGTGAAGGGCTCGTTCTGTGTATTTCTTTTTCTCAGTTTCGGCCCATTGGGGAATATGAAGGGCTTCGAACAAAGCCAGCACTTGTTGTACTTTCTGCTGACCATTGTGTTGAAACGCGGCGTCGAGTTGCTGACGTTGATGCGCATCGGCAATTTCGTAAGCTTTCACCAGCAAGAAGGTTTTTTTGTTGGAAAGAATATCGCCTCCCTGTTGTTTTCCGATTTGTTGAGGATCTCCAAAAGCATCCAGCCAGTCATCCTGAATTTGAAAGGCAATGCCAAGGTATTTACCAAATTCGTAGAGGTGATGGATATTGCGATCCCCGGCTCCGCCAATCAGGGCACCGATTTGCAAACTCACCGAGAGCAGCACCGAGGTTTTCAGCGTAATCATTTCAATATAGGCATCCATGGGGATTTCGGATGGATGACGGGCTTCAAACTCCATATCCAGTTGTTGCCCTTCACATACCAGTCTTGCTGCCTGGTTGAATGCATGCAGGATATCGGGCAAAATTTCAGCAGAAATATATTTCAGGTGTTCATAAGCCTGCACCAGCATCACATCCCCGGCCAGGATAGCGGTAGGTTCGCCAAACTTTTCATGCACGGTGATCTGGCCCCTGCGCAGGGGAGCTTTATCCATGATATCGTCATGAATGAGGGTGAAATTGTGAAACAGCTCAATAGCTGCCGCGGCTTCAAAGGCATCTTCCACAATCTCGTCGAAGAGTTCATTGCCCATCAGGCAAAGGATAGGGCGGATACGCTTGCCTTGCATGTGCAGCATGTGCCTTGCTGCATCGTAAAGCCGGGCAGGCTGTTCGGGGAATTCCTGGATGTTAAATCGTTTCTCAAATTGTTCCAATAATTCGCGAAAGCTATGCATGGTTCAAGGTTAATGGCCGGTTTACGATCTTTTATGTCTTTTTTTCCGCGAGCCTGCAGGTTGTGTCAACACTTCCACCAATTCATAATCCAGCTGTCGCTTTTGCAAATTGGCTGCTGCCACCAAAATGGTTACGGTATCTCCGAAGCGGAATCTTTTTCCGGTATGGATGCCAATCAAGGCATATTCGGTTTCGGAATAGCGAAATTCATCTATGCTGGCAAGGCTTTGCAGGCTTATCATTCCTTCACATTTGGTATCAATGGTTTCCACCCAGAATCCGAAGGGCGCCACACCCGAGATCACACCATCGAATACTTCGCCGATGTGTTGCATCATATACTCCACCTGTTTGTATTTCGTAGCTTCTCGTTCGGCTTCCATGGCCTGGCGTTCCATTTCGGAGCAATGGCGGCATTTTTTTTCCAGTTCTTTGTCGGGTACAATATGTCCTTCCAGGCATTGCTGAAGGATACGATGCACCATCAGATCGGGATAGCGGCGGATGGGTGAAGTGAAATGGCAATAGTGGTCGAATCCCAGTCCGTAGTGGCCGATATTTTCCGTGCTATACACGGCTTTAGCCATGGTGCGAATGCCCAATGATTCGAGCACCTGCTGTTCGGGTCTGCCCTGCACGAGTGCCAGCATTTTGTTAAACGATGCCGCAATGCTTTGCGGAGTGGATAAGTCAAACCGATGGCCGAATTTCAAGGCAAAGGCAGAAAAGATCTTCAGTTTTTCTTCATCGGGCTGGTCATGTACGCGATAGGGGAAGGGAATAGGTTGCTGCTTGTAGCGGTATTTTGCCGCAAATTCAGCCACGGTGCGGTTGGCCAGCAACATCATTTCTTCGATAAGCTGATGCGCTTCCTTGCTTTCTTTGACCACGATGCCAACAGGAAATGCTCTTTCATCCAATACAAAACGCACTTCTGAAGAACTGAAGTTAATAGCTCCGTGGGCAATCCGCTCTTTTCGCAGGTGCTGTGCCAGGTGGTGCAGCAGCATCAATTCCCTGACAAAAGGTTCGTTAGCAGGCTTATGCAACAGGCTATCCAGATCTTCATTCCGGTGTGCTTCAATGATTTCTTGCACTTCTTCGTAGGTAAACCTTCGTTTTGATCGGATGATGGTTCTTCCAATCCAATGCTTTTTGATTTCTCCATGAGGGGTGATTTGAAAAATCACGGAAAAACACAGTTTATCTTCATGGGGTCGCAGGGAACAGAGTTCATTGGAGATTTTTTCGGGGAGCATAGGCAGTACCCGGTCGGGTAAATACACGGAGGTAGCCCGCCGGTAAGCCTCTTCATCCAGCGCCGTTCCGGGCAACACGTAATAGCTGACATCGGCAATGTGTACGCCCACTTCAAACCAACCGTTTTTCAGGATTCGGAAAGAAAGTGCATCGTCAAAATCACGTGCATCCACCGGGTCGATGGTAAAGGTAATCAGGTCTCTGACATCCTTACGCTGCTGAATTTCTGTGTCGGGTATGCGTTCAGGCAGGTGAAGCAATTCTTGCATCACCTCATTGGGAAACACCAAGGGGAAACCGTGGCTCACCAGGATTTCTTTCATAGCCACGTCGTTGGTGCCGGTAAGCCCCGGATCCAGGATCTGGGTAATTTCTCCTTCGGGCAAGCGTCCGGCACCTTTCCAGCGAAGAATCTTCACCACCACCTTATCACCGGGCTTGGCATCATGCACATGTTCGGGCGCAACGAGCACATGGGGTAAATGCTCATCGTCGGGTGCAACAAAGGTCTTTGAAGCTGCCACCTGCAGGACTCCGGTGAATTCATGTCTTTTTCGGTTAATCACCTGCAGCACTTCCCCTTCCATGCGCCCGGCTTTTTGGCGATGGGGGATGATTTTCACCAGCACCTCATCGCCATGCATCGCGGTGTTGAGATTTTTCTGTTTTACCCGGATATCTTTTTCCAGCCCTTCTACCATGATATAAGCCACACCCGACCGGGTCATATCCACGATGCCTTGATATTCCCGTTCAGCCGTTGCAGCTGATTTTTTTGTTTTTCCTCTTTTCTTTCTGGCCATAAATATGCGCCTAATTTCGCGGTAGCATTGTGTAAAAATACAAGATCTGGATGAAGCCTCATGAAAAAAGCCCGGCAGATGCCCGGGAAAGGTACTGCAGGATGTATTGCACGCAGGCTTGTTGTTGGTTGAACAAAAAATAGATTTCCACAGGTTGTACCAGCAGTTGCCAGTTTCTGCGTTGCATTTCTGGTTTGAACGGTGCAAGTTTCACGGCATCTTTTTCTGTGGTGAGGATAGCCTTATGCTTGCCGGGCAGTTGCCGGTAAGCCTCATCTATGCGGAGCACATCGGCCTCTCGGTACCTGTGATGATCGCTGTAAAATAGTGGATAAACCTTGTTGAAACGATGCTGGAGGGTATTGAACAGGTGCTGGGGTTGGGCGATTCCGGTGACGAGTACTATTGCTGTGTCTGGTGTTAGGATCGTGGATTCTCCGGTAAAAAAATCATACGGTGGGGCATAACGCAGAGCCGTAAAAAAAATTTGCTGATGGGGTAAGGGCTTCAGGCGTTGCTGGATCTGCCGGGCTTCAGCCGGCGTAAGCTCATCCGGACATTTGGTTACGATAATCAGGTCGGCCCGGTGTGCGGAGCTTCTCAGATCGCGCAGATAACCTATGGGAAACAGCCAGTCGTCCACAAATAGCCGATGAAAGGTAGTCAGCAATATGTTCAGCCCGGGTTTCAGGCTTCGGTGTTGAAAGGCGTCGTCGAGCACTACCACAAAGCGCTGATCGGAGAAAGGCTTTTGGGCAGCCGCATCCATGAGCAATTGAGGAATAGCCAGCACGCGTTGTTCGGCCACGGCAAGAGGCACATCCTTATGATGCAAGTGCAGCAGCATGGGTTCATCGCCAATATCTTCCACCGTGGAGGTTGGCCCAGCCAACAGATATCCGCTGGACTTACGTCTGTAGCCTCTGCTCAGGATCACCGGTTCGTATTGTGACTTAAGCTGACCGACCAGCCAATCGACAAGCGGGGTCTTGCCTGTCCCGCCCATGGCCAGATTGCCTACGGCAATCACTGGCACATCAAATTGCACAGCCGATAATAGCCCCAGATCATACAAACGATTCCGCAGCCAAATACCCAGTCCATACAAGGCTGCAAAGGGAGCCAGCAACCATCGATACCAAGGCAGGCGGTAGGCCAGGCTATTGCTATTGTTTTTCATGGGCCGGCAAGGTAAGGAAAAACAGGATGCAGGATAGCAAAGCTCTTCTATTTCAAGCTAACCTCCGGCCTTTGGGCATGATTTTTCGCACAAATTGTGCCTCAGGCGTTAGGCAAATAGATTCCCGTGTCTGGGTGTTCGACCAGCGGCAAGGGTATTTGGCTAAGCGGAAATACATCGGGGTACTGCTGCAATACATACTCCAGGATTTTTTGCCTTGGGTCGAAGGCCTGCACATGATTCAAGCCCATTTGAGCTATGGCCAGCTGAATGAGCGCAATATCGGTTGAAGCTGCTTGAGCCTGCGGATTAGTCTGTTTTGCATAATGGGCGCCGGCAGCAAGCATACAGGCCAGAGGAACCAACCCGATGATTTCGCTTCCTTTTACGCTCACACCTCTGTCGGCTGCTTCTCGCTTTACGGCCTCGAAGGCCAGATGCAAAGGGGTTTGTACCACGTTGGTGATATTCATGGATACCTGTGCCAGGCCATATTCTTCCACATACCAGCCAATTGCCCGTAATCCTTTCAGTCCGGATGGCAACTGAGATTCGCGGATGGCGGAGGCAATGGATTGGGCAACTTGCACATCACGGGTATCCAGGTGCACATTGAAGGCAATGAGAAAAGGACGTGCACCGATGACCACGGCACCAGCGGTGGGATGGGGCGTAGAAGGGCCATAGTCTGGTTCCCATTCAGATGCCCGCATCTTTTTGGCAAGCCCTTCAAACTCTCCTTTGCGAATGGAAGCCAGGCGTTTTCGGGCCTCCCTGAGGCGAGCAGCCTCGTAAAGATAAACGGGAATTTGCAGCTCTGCAGCCACGCGTTGTGCCAGCTTTCTGGCAAGATCAACCGTTTCTGACATGCTGATGCCTTGCAAGGGAATAAGGGGGCACACGTCGGTGGCACCGATGCGGGGATGCACCCCTTGATGTTGGCGCATATCAATGAGTGCGGTTGCCATTCTTATGCCCTGAAAAAGTGCCTCACTGATCACTTCAGGGCGGCCTGCCAGCGTGATGACGGTGCGATGGGCTGCATAGCCACTATCAATATGCAGAACCCGCATGCCCTCCCGTAACCGGCCATGTGCATCATAAGCCATGGCGTCGGCAATCTGTTGAATGATGACAGGATTGCGTCCTTCGCTGAAGTTAGGCACGGCTTCTATGAGCTGAGGTGTTGAGGAAGAAGCGTTCATCTGGAAAAATGATTATTGACCCATCAGCAATTGCAGCCTAACCTGTCGAGCCTGCTGTTCAATCCAGGCAGCATCAATCCGTTCCGTCCACTCCAAACTGGCCAGTTTTGGCCATGGGAGCCATTTTTCCAGATCCTCTTCATTGCTTTCATAGCTGCCGTTGCAAATCCAGCCGGCAACAGAAACCCCTGCCTGTTCCAACACCCGTGCTGTGAGCAAGGTGTGATTTAAGCTGCCCAAATACTGGCGAGAAACCAGCACCACCGGCACGTGCAGGGAAACGATGAGATCTAGAAAACTCTGGTTTTCATTCAAAGGCACCAACAGGCCACCGGCCCCTTCCACTACCAGCCAACCGTCAGCAATCGGGATGTTTTGGAAAGCCTGATGTACAACTTTCAGATCCACCTGAACACCTTCTTCGCGGGCGGCCAAATGGGGAGAAACAGCTCTTTGCAATCGATACGCCTCAGGATATACTTTCACTTCCTGCCCGAGCCATTGCCGGATGCGTTGCCCATCTGTACCTTCTGCCACGCCCGATTGGATGGGCTTCCAATAACTGGCCTGCAGGGCTTTTACGAGCACGGCCGAAGCCACCGTCTTTCCGACATCCGTACCAATTCCGGTCACAAACAAAACTCCTGACATGCTTTTTTCTGCAAACCTACATCAAAACCAAGAGTTTATGCCTCAGACGATTTGCTGAAAATAAGCTGGAATCCGCATCTTTAGCTATTTTTCGTTTACTTTGCTTCAAATTTGCAACTGCATTTCCATGGCTTATTATCAACATATTCTCGAAACCATTGGCCACACCCCATTGGTGAAATTAAACCGGGTTACGGCCGAATTACCCTGTCTGGTGCTTGCTAAAGTGGAATTCTTCAACCCGGGTCATTCCATCAAAGATCGGATGGCCGTGAAGATGATTGAAGATGCCGAAAAAGCGGGTTTGCTGAAACCTGGTGGCACAATCATCGAAGGCACTTCCGGCAACACCGGGATGGGGTTGGCTATGGCCGCCATCGTGAAAGGATATAAATGCATCTTTACTATCACCGACAAGCAATCCAAAGAAAAAATTGATATCCTGAAGGCACTCGGAGCCGAAGTCATTGTCTGTCCCACCAATGTGGAACCTGATGATCCCCGTTCTTATTATTCTGTGGCCAAACGCCTGGCGAAAGAGATTCCCAATAGCATTTATATTGATCAATACAACAATCTTTCCAATCGCCAGGCTCATTACGAAACAACGGGACCTGAAATATGGGAACAAACCGAAGGTAAAATTACCCACCTCGTTGTGGGCGCCGGTACCGGAGGTACCATTACGGGCACGGGCATGTTTTTAAAAGAAAAAAATCCCAATATTCAAGTTTGGGCCATTGAC